>NZ_LWEZ01000157.1:0-1020 GCF_001634945.1 Alcanivorax sp. HI0044 | reverse complement strand
ATCGGTCGCTTTTTCCATCGCGGTATCATGTTGCTGGATTTCGAAGAGCATCGCTGGCATCGCAAGATCATGCAGCAAGCCTTTAACAAGGACGTGCTGAAAGGCTATCTCGACCGCATGGGGCCACACATCGCCAGCGGGATCGCAGATTGGGAGCGTATTGATCAATTCAAGGTACTTGAGGAGGTAAAGCAGCTCACTCTGGATCTGGCCACGGATGTATTCATGGGCTATGAGCTGGGGCCGGAGGCAGATTCTATCAACAAGGCTTTCGTGGATACCGTTCGCGCCGGCACGGCCATCGTGCGTACCAGTGTGCCGGGGTTGCGCTGGTCCAAAGGCCTCAAGGGGCGACGGATTCTGGAAGCGTTTTTCCGCAAGGAATTACCTGCCAAGCGCGCCAGCCAGGAATCGGACCTGTTCAGCGCGCTCTGTCATGCCAGCACCGAAGACGGCGACCGGTTCAGTGACGATGACGTGATCAACCATATGATCTTTCTGATGATGGCCGCCCACGACACCACCACGATCACTCTCTCCACCCTCTTTTATTATCTCGCCAAGAATCCCGAGTGGCAGGAGCGGCTACGCGAAGAAAGTCGCGCCCTGAACAAGCGGGATCTGGAATATGACGATCTGCCCAGGCTGGAAGGTATCGGCATGGCCATGAAGGAAGCCTTGCGGTTGTGCTCACCGGTACCTTCCCTCCCCCGCAAAACAGTCAAAGATGTGGAATATGAGGGTTTCTTTATCCCCGCCGGCAGTTTTATCAACGTGGTGCCCTACTTCACCCATTATATGGAGGAGTACTGGCCAGACCCGGAGCGCTTCGACCCGGAACGGTTCAGTGCCGAACGGCGCGAAGACAAGGTGCATCCCTATGCCTGGATGCCTTTTGGCGGTGGTGCCCACAAGTGCATCGGCCTGCACTTTGCCGACCTGCAAGTGAAAGCGGTTCTACACCAGGTTTTGCTCAACTATCGATGGTCGGTGCCGGAGGACTACGAAATGCCGGTGGAC
>NZ_LWEZ01000156.1:0-1232 GCF_001634945.1 Alcanivorax sp. HI0044 | reverse complement strand
GCTGCAGCATGACCCCCATGCCCTCATCCACTGACTGCGGCGCCTGCATGGCCACCTGGTTATTGCCGGTATCAGGGCAATCCCCGTCCAGCTGGGCACATTCCAGTAACGTAAAGTGACTGGCATCCACCGTGACCGGGTGGGAAAACCGGATCGACAGCGGCGTCTTCGGTGCCAGATCCTGCTGACCGTCGTAGGGGAAACTGTAATAGACCTCACCGGTCTGCCAGTTTTCCAGGGTGGGCTCGTCACCGGCCTCACCGCCACAGGCAGCCAGCAATGCGGCTGCCGTAGCCAGAGATAGCGCTTTTAATTTCATCGCCATTAACTCCTAGAATTTGAGGGTGATGGAGCCGGAGAAAACATGCACATCGCCTTCCGCTTCCACGGTTTCGTAGGATTGCGGAAAGCTCGGGGAACGGCGGTCGTACAGATCGAACTCTCGCGGGTCGAGCTGTTGATACTGGTAGGCCAGATCAAAACGCACCGGGTAAGCCAGCACCGGGACAGACTTGTATTCCGCGGTGAGGCCCAGCCCCAGAATCATCTTGTCCGCATCCAGGTAGTTCACTTCCAGTGATGCGTTGGAATCCAGCGGCGATTCACTGAACGCCACACCGCCGGTTAGCTTGTAGGTGTCGTTGATATTGAATTCGCCACCGATACGCGGCACCACAATATCCTTGAAGCGCAGCTCGTAAGGCGCGCCGCCGGTGTTCACGGCCTGGTCCTTGATGGTATCGCCTTCCAGCTCTTCTTCCAGGCGCGACCATTCCTGCATTTCCAGGGTTACCCCAACGCGCCAGCGCTCCCGGCCATAGGCCAGACCGGCGGCATAGATATTCGGCTGATAGGAATCGATGGTGGTAATCGCCAGGTTGATGCCCGGGTCCAGCACGGTGCCGGGGATAGTGATGGTGGAATCCACCGTGGTGTTGGTGTTGGAGTAACCACGGTAACTGAACGCGGTTTCCAGCCCGTTGAACCAGCAGTTATCACCTTCACTGCAGAAGCTTTCGCCCCAGTCCATGTTGAGACCGAAGATCGGCCGGATGGAGGGTTTGGCCGACACATTCAGGGTTTCGTAGCTGGTTTCCCCAGCCAGTGTGGACGTGGCGACCAGCTCCGCTTCCGAATGCAGGGTAATCCGTGCGGACAGCCCCATATCCAGGCCACGCCAGATTTGTGTCCCGCCGCCCAGATTCAGAAACAGCGGCTGGCGACCGTATTCA
>NZ_LWEZ01000155.1:0-710 GCF_001634945.1 Alcanivorax sp. HI0044 | reverse complement strand
ACCTTTCTCAAGATCCCAGGTGGACTCGGTCCAGCTGTAGGACTCGGCAACACTCACTTCCTTCGCCAGGTCCATGCCTTTCAGGCCGGGGAACCCCTTGGCCGCCGCCAGCGCCTGTGCTTCATCCACATTGTCGCCGGCCAGAATGCAACCATTCTGGGCACCCTTGTCACGCAGAATGCGCGTCAGGCGGCGAGTGTCGATATCGGCGATGGCAACAATGTTGCGCTCACGCAGGTAGTCCGGAAGAGTTTGCTCACTACGCCAGTTGCTCACTGTCATGGCCAGATCACGAATCACCAGGCCCGAGGCCCAGATTCGGGAGGACTCTTCGTCCTCGGCAGTGACGCCAGTGTTACCAATATGCGGATAGGTAAGGGTTACAATCTGCTTGGCATAGGAAGGATCCGTCAGGATCTCCTGATAGCCAGTCATGGCGGTGTTAAACACCACCTCACCCACGGTTTCACCCGTGGCACCGATTGCAACACCCCGAAAGATGCTTCCGTCTTCAAGAGCGAGAATGGCGGGAACCGTCAACGCAACCTCCAGGCTGATAGGGAATAGGGAGATCTGCGGCGGGTGCGCTCGCAAAAAAGCGAGATGGATTCCTCCACCTCGCTTTTTTCTGAATTCTTCATTCGGCGCCCCGCACGCCCATCACGGGCTGCGCGCTATTTTAGGGCTTTGTGGCCCCGCTGTCACGCGGC
>NZ_LWEZ01000154.1:0-713 GCF_001634945.1 Alcanivorax sp. HI0044 | reverse complement strand
CTGCTCATAACGCCACTGTTGTACCCAGATCGCCACCAGGGCCAACACAAACACAGCTGCGGCCAGAATGCTGACGGGCTTCCAGGGCGCAAACGCCGTGTTGCTACCCTTTTTTTGTTTCGGTGCATACGGGCCGGTCAGCAGTTCCTGGCCAGCGCCACCGCGTAGTGCATCCAGAAACGCCGCAGTGCCGGATAAAACGGTGGCGTCGGCAAGGCTGTCACCAAATAGCGCCTGCATGCCGTCACGCTGGTCGGCATCCACCACCAGACAACGGTCCCGGTCTGCCATTAATAGCACCTGCCCACCATCCAGTTCCGCAATCAGAGGAGCCTGGCCCTGTAACCGTTCGGCATCTACCTGAAGCGAGCCGAGTACCGCTCCCTGCTCAGCAGCCCACTGTTCAAGCTGGCTGATCAACTCACGGGCGATGGCGGTCACTTCGTAGTCGTCCCCTGCCCCTTTGCGTGAGACAAACCAAAGCGATTCCGGGCTGTCCAGCATCTGCTCTTCGAGCAGATACGGCAGAACACGCTGTAAATGGCGCGCCTGCTTGCGAGTCAGGGAAACATGGGTTAGCCGGGCAAAGGCCACGCTGATAATGACATGGAGGGTCTGGCCGGCACACTGTTCCAGCGCATCACGCAGGCTAATGGCCTGTACGTCATCGGTTGCGTTGCGCTGCAACAGCACCGGAATTTCAAGATCCGGCT
>NZ_LWEZ01000153.1:0-1043 GCF_001634945.1 Alcanivorax sp. HI0044 | reverse complement strand
CCGGCGGATTCTTCCCAGATGGCGGCCATTGCCACGGCGGACAGAGGCAAGGATTTCGTCATCATTGGCCCGCCGGGTACCGGCAAGAGCCAGACCATCGGCAACCTGATTGCGCACATGCTGGGCAAAGGCAAGAAGGTGCTGTTTGTGTCCGAGAAGACCGCCGCACTGGAGGTGGTGCACCGTCGTCTCAAGGATATTGGCCTGGGCCACTTCTGCCTTGAATTGCACTCGAACAAAGCCAGGAAGGCTGATGTTCTGGATCAGCTACGGACCTCCTGGAACAGCGCCTCCCAATCTACGGTGAGCGACTGGAAGGCAGAGGCGGAACGGCTAAAGACACTACGTGACCGCCTGAACCGGGTGGTGAATGCCCTGCATCAACGCCACCGTAATGGCCTGACGGCGCACTATGCCATCGGTGTGAAGGTGCGTGATGCCGACCTGGCTGCCAAGGTAAAGCTGAGTTGGCCAAATGCGGCCTATCACGACGATGCGCAACTGCAGAAGCTGCGTGAAATGGCTGAGTTGCTGGCGGTTCAGGCCAAGGCTGTGGGTAATCTGGTAGATCACCCGCTGGCATTGATCAGCAATTTTGACTGGCGGCCTCAGTGGGAAGAAGCGGTGGTGGGTGCCGCCCGCAGCCTGAAAGCCAGTGGGGCGCAGTTGACCGACAAATTGGCGTCGCTTGAGAAAGCCCTGGGCATCAGCCTGGGTGTGGTGAGCCTGGCCAAGTTGGCTGCCATGGCCGAGTGTGGTCAGGTCTTGCTGGACGCCTACCGCCAGCAGGCCTCTTTTGCGCTGGAGCCGGATGCAACGGATCGACTGGATGCGCTGGAAGAAGCCGTCACACAGTTGAAGGCCTACATTGAGACGCAAGCGAAGCTGAGTTGCACCTATGAGCCGTTGGCCTGGCAGAAGCTGAATGCGGCGGTGCTGGGGCAAGCCTGGGCGGAAGCCAATGACACCTGGTGGCCCAAGAGCTGGTTTGCCAAGCGCAAGGTCGTCAAGCAAATGCGGGAAGGCGGGGCGCAGGGTGATCC
>NZ_LWEZ01000152.1:0-575 GCF_001634945.1 Alcanivorax sp. HI0044 | reverse complement strand
TGATCTGAACCCCGGTGAATTTGATCAGTGCCATGCCTGCCGCCGGCCGATCAGCGATGAAGACAAACGCAGCGAACAATTCCAGCTTGGGGTGTCATGCCCGAAGTGCTACGACGAATCCTCCCCTGAACAGAAGCAGCGCTTTGCGGAACGGCAGAAACAGATTGAACTGGCCCGGGCGCGTGGCCGCCAGCATCGAGGGCAGAACCCGCGCAAATCTTCCTGACAGTGCTTCACGGCTGACTTAGACTGGGCGATTCCCGGTCCTGGTCTCGGGATAGTCACGGAGTGTTTGATGCGGATTCTGGTTTTTCTTTTGATGAGTGTGCTCAGCGCCCCGGTGCTGGCCGGCAACGCCCAGGTGGCGGTGGCCGCCAACTTTGCACAAACGCTCAAACAACTGATCACGCTGTACATAAAGAGCCACCCGGATGACCGGATCGGCGTGACCGTGGCCTCCACCGGCAAACTGGCGGCACAAATTCGCCAGGGCGCCCCATACGATATCTTCCTCGCGGCCGATCAGCGCCGCCCCGCTGAACTGGCACAAGAAGGCTTGTTACTCCCGGCATCGA
>NZ_LWEZ01000151.1:0-719 GCF_001634945.1 Alcanivorax sp. HI0044 | reverse complement strand
GTAGGGGGTCAATAGCTGTACCGTTTGCGTCTGGTGAGGTGGGTAAATGTCGTTATATTGCTTCTTTCGCGAAAGACTCGAACCGGGTACCTGTATTTTTATGTGCTTGTCCTTGTAAGCTAGAAACTCGTAGCTGTTAGCTGATTTTCGGGGTGTTTTTTGGATAACGAATCCATCGTTTACGGTTGCATCAAGCATTTGCCGTTTGGCAATTTGCAGGAGCGCAAGACGAGCTGTTTTCAGAACCGTAAAGCCATTCGGCAATTGCCGCAGGCAGATGAGTGGCCGTTCCTGTGTCGGGAAATGTTTTCCGTGCCCGGTGATGACTTGATGGGCGGCACCTTCCAGACCCAGGTGATTCATTTCGGCATGTCTTATCGGGCGGTGGAGTACGAGTGGGAACACTGGATTGCCAAGTTCGAGTCCCTGCTCAAAAACATGTACTGGGTGAATGCGGTAGTGCACCTGGAAACCGAGTTGTCCGGGTTTCATACCTTCGTGTGGGACAGTGCCGATGTGTACCACGAACCCTCTGACGCCCCCCTGCGAGTACGTTGCGAATGGGCCCGTGAAGGGGCTATCGCCTGAGTTTTTCCCCCGTGCTGTAACGGCTCGGTTAAATGTCGGATTACGCCATTAGGCTAATCCGACCTACGTAAAAACCCCTCCTCATTTGCTGTTATTTTCCCTTCTCTGTGATTGCATTCTTATCCCCTTGC
>NZ_LWEZ01000150.1:0-1289 GCF_001634945.1 Alcanivorax sp. HI0044 | reverse complement strand
ACCTTTTACGGCGACTTTCTGGCCATCGACTTTAACTTCGACGCCCTTCGGCAGATTTACCGGATTTTTTGCTACTCTAGACATTGTTGCACCTAACCTGTCTACGCCGCTTCTGTTAGGACACTTCGCAGATCAGCTCGCCACCAACATTGGCTTTGCGCGCTGCCCGGTCAGAAATAATGCCCTGATTAGTGGATACGATCATAACACCGAGGCCGTCTTTGACCTTGGGGATCTCACCAGCGGACTTGTAAACCCGCAGACCAGGACGGCTTACCCGTGCAATCTTCTCGATCACAGGGCTGCCTTCGTAATACTTCAGCTCAACCGTCATTACCGGTTTTTTATCGCCTGTCACTTCGTAACCTGCGATATAGCCCTCGTCCTTCAGTACTTTGGCAACAGCTTCCTTTGCTTTTGACGCAGGAATCTCGACCTGTACTTTCTTGGCCATCTGGGCGTTACGGATACGAGTAAACATATCCGCCAGGGTATCTTGCATGCTCATGCCGCAATCGCTCCGCTACCTAACTCTTGGCTTACCAGCTGGCTTTAACCAGACCGGGAACATCACCGCGCATTGCTGCTTCACGCAGCTTGATCCGGCTAAGGCCGAATTTGCGGTAGTAACCGTGCGGACGACCGGTGAGACGACAGCGATTACGCTGACGAACCGGAGAAGAATCGCGCGGCATTTTTTGCAGCTGAAGCTGAGCATCCCACTTCGCTTCAGGTTCTGCATTGGGATCCTGGATGATCGCCTTAAGCGCTGCGCGCTTGGCGGCAAAACGCTGAACCAGCTTAGCGCGTTTTGCTTCCCGGTTTTTCATGGATTCTTTAGCCATGACAAATCCTCTTAGCCCTTCAGCGGGAAGTTGAAGGCGCGCAGCAGCGCCCGTGCTTCGTCATCAGTCTTGGCTGAGGTGGTAATGGTAATATCCATACCACGCAGCTTGTCGACCTTGTCGAAATCGATCTCCGGGAACACGATCTGCTCACGCAGACCCATGGAGAAGTTGCCCCGGCCATCGAAGGATTTCGGGTTCAAACCACGGAAGTCACGGATTCGCGGAATGGCAACAGAAACCAGGCGCTCCAGAAATTCATACATTCTCTGGTTGCGCATGGTCACCTTGCAGCCAATCGGCCAACCTTCACGGATCTTAAAGCCTGCAACAGACTTGCGCGCGTTGGTTACCAGGGGCTTCTGGCCAGAAATGGCCGTCATGTCCGCCAAAGCACCTTCCATCGCTTTACGATCCGCAGAAGCTTCACCAACACCCATATTC
>NZ_LWEZ01000149.1:0-1064 GCF_001634945.1 Alcanivorax sp. HI0044 | reverse complement strand
ACAAGCTGCGCCAGTTTCAGGAGCTGGGGCATGAAGTGATCTTCCTGGTTGGCGATTTCACCGGGATGATCGGTGACCCCACGGGCAAGAGCGCCACCCGCCCGCCGCTGAGTCGAGAAGATGTGCTGCGCAACGCGGAGACCTACAAAGAGCAGGTCTTCAAGATTCTCGACGAGAGCAAAACCCGGGTCGCCTTCAACTCCAGCTGGATGAACGAGGTTGGCGCGGCCGGCATGATCAAGCTGGCAGGCCAGTACACGGTGGCGCGGATGCTGGAGCGTGATGATTTCGACAAGCGTTACAAGGGTAATCAGCCCATAGCCATCCACGAATTCCTCTACCCGCTGGTGCAGGGTTACGACTCCGTGGCCCTGGAGGCGGATGTGGAGCTGGGCGGGACCGATCAGAAGTTCAACCTGCTGATGGGGCGTACGCTGCAAAAGTCTTATGGCCAAGCGCCACAGATCTGCCTGACCATGCCGATTCTGGAAGGACTGGACGGCGTGCAGAAGATGTCCAAATCGTTGGGCAACTATGTGGGGGTCAACGATGCGCCGGGGGAAATGTACCGCAAGCTGCTCTCGCTTCCCGACAGTCTCACCTGGCGCTATTATGAACTGCTCAGTGCCTGCTCCAATGAGCGCATTGAGGAATTGAAGGCCGAGGCGGAGACTCTGGGCTCGCCCCAGGAGGCCAAAAAAGCCTTTGCGCTGGAGATGGTCGAGCGGTTCCATGGGGCCGAGGCGGCCCAGGCGGCGCCCAAATCGGCAGGCAACCAGATTGCGCTGGGCGATATCCCTGATAATGTGCCGGAAGTTGAGGTGGATCTGGGGGATCAGGACAGCATCCATATCCTGCCGTTGCTACGGGAAGCAGGCCTTGTGCAGAACGGCAAGGCGGCCAAGGACGTATTCGGGCGGGGCGCGGTGTACCTGGATGGGGCTCAACTCAGTGAGGAGCGCACCTTCTCCCGTGGCGATAGCCACGTGATTCAGGCCGGAAAGAAGAAGATTGCCCGGGTGACGGTCAAATAACAGGCGTTGGCGCCTGTTTTCTCGGCGATT
>NZ_LWEZ01000148.1:0-1096 GCF_001634945.1 Alcanivorax sp. HI0044 | reverse complement strand
CTGGGGCGGCGCCGTATTCACATTCAATGTAGTTCCCAGCGGTAGCGCCGTAAACAGCCCCCAGACCATGCTGTCCTGGGGTTGATTGGCCACCTGGAAGCTGAGCAAGGCACGCATTTCCGATTCATGGGCCGCCGGCATGTTCGGAGTCCGGCGGTTACGGTAATCCGCGTCTTCCGCCCCTTCTACCCCATCCACAATATTGTTGGAATCCAGCCAATCCGCCATTTCGTTGGCCAGTCGTGACGCGTCTGTTTCCTGGGGGAAAGTCAGTTCGATGAGCCGGGTAAGCCGGTCAATCGCCTCTGGATCGCGAACAAAGGCATCGCCTTGAGCCGTAATCAACCAATTGAGATTAAAACGCCCCTGTAGATCCTGGACGCTGGCGCTGAGCATGGCGTCTTCATAGGGGGTGGGCGGTAATTGTACTGCCCACTGCTCTTCCACGCAGTCATCAACCAGCGCGTTATTGTTCTGGTCATCCTGCAGGTCATCGATCAGCCCCTGCTGGGCCACCACTTCCGCCGCCATGGCATATTGGTACCGCTTGTCCCATTGCAGCAGGTTGTCCGCCCGAGTGAGAAAACGATCCTGGCGAAACAGTACCTCCACGGTAATGGTGGTCAACAGGGCCAGCAGCAAAAGCACAATCACCAGCGCCATTCCGCGCTGCTGATGCACGACGCCATTACGCCTGCGCGTTATCAACTCCATGGGTTCACCACGGTCCGGTAGAAACGGTGCACGATGTCACCGTTTTCCAGCTCGATTTCCAGCTCGATACTCTTTGGCAGACGCTGCTGCCAGACTGGAACGGCCGCCATGGCCACATCCGGCCACAGCTCTAGCCACTGCCACTCCCCCTGGGGAGTCAAATCAAGGTAGCGGACAGTAAAGCGCTCCACGTGATCCAGCAGCACATCTTCCTGATACTCAGTGGCCACATTAGTGTCGAGCACCGGCCAGTAACGGCGGAACAAGGTGCCATCTTCAAGGGTATAGACCACCCGCTGCATCTCACTGCGTTTACGCAGACCAAAAGGGTTGGACCAGCCCAGGCGGGTGAATTCCACATAATTATCACGGCCCAGAATGG
>NZ_LWEZ01000147.1:0-4874 GCF_001634945.1 Alcanivorax sp. HI0044 | reverse complement strand
AAGGCCCTGGAGGGCGTGGGCGATCTGACCGCCTACGCTCTGGTCATGGCCTTCTTAAGGGGCGACTTCAGGAACAGTGATGCCTTCGTGGCCTTCCTGGGGATGGACGTTCACGTGAGAGACTCAGGCACCAAAACCGGCAAGCGAAAACTGACCAAGAAAGGGGACTCAGAAGCTCGCAGGCTGCTTTGCTGCGCGGCCATGGCCGCTCGCCGGAGCAAGCGTTGGGCAGGGGTCTATCAGGCTTATCTGGATCGAGGGCTGGCAACTACCCAAGCGTTAGTCATCCTGGCGCGCAAACTCGTTCGTATCGCCTTCGCGCTCATGAAAAATGGCACCGACTATCAGCCGGCCCCTGCCTCATGAAGACTGGGGTGGACAACATAGAATCTCCTACATCAACAACCTTCGTCAAGGTTCGAATCGCGCCTCAAGCGGCGCTCCTACAGGTGGGTGTAGAAACGCCGGGGGGTTGGAGCTTACTCCGCCGGGCGAATCTGGCCGGCCAGGTGCGGCTTGATGCCGTCCTTGGCGAGCAGCCGGAAATCGCTGCCGCCGTCGGTTGGCTTGTTCTCGAACTTCACCGTGGCGGGCACGAACATGGGCAATTTGAACTGCACATCCACGGTGAAGGCGTCTTCCGGCAGCTGGTTCTGCAGTTCGGCCAGGCAGCGGGCCTTGGACCACATGCCGTGGGCGATCTGGCGCTTGAAGCCGAACAATTTGGCCGACAGCGGATACAGGTGAATCGGGTTGCGGTCACCGGAAACGGCGCCGTAGCGGCGGCCGATATCCCCGGGCACTTTCCATTCCACGGTGTCAGTGGCGGGTTGCGGCTTGGGCGCGTCTTTCTTCTTGCTGCTGCTCCCGCCACCGCTGCGGAAAAAGTTCACGGATTCACTTTCCCAGACCCGCTCGCCACCGGTGCTCACGCTGGTGAAGATGGAAAATTCGTAACCCTTGTCGACTTTCTGCAAATTGCCCAGAAAACACTTCACGTTCAGTTGTTCACGCTCGGCAATGGGGCGGTACTGGGTAATGCTGTTACGCACATGCACCAGGCCCATGGCGGGGAACGGAAAGCCGTCGGTGAGAATCAGTGCCATATGCAGCGGGAAAGCGTGCATGTGCGGATAGGTCACGGGCAACTTGCCGTCGGCGGCAAATCCGCACACCTTGCGGTAGGCGGCCAGATGTTTTTCATCGAGGGAGACGTCATTCAGGCGCAGGCCCACGTCTGGCAGGGTGGGGTTGCTGCCTGGTTTGACGGTGGCACGCAATACGGCCTTGGCGAAGTTGATCACCATGGGTGGTGAATTACGCAGCTCGCGGAATTTGACCTCACTCATTACTCAATCCTTTCCCGTTGATTGCGTTGCAACGTAGGCAACGGTGGCAATGCAAAAGAGTATAGAGCAGGGCAGGGGAGTCGCTATTGGCCGTATAGACAGGGAGTCTGGTGAGTTAAGCACAGGCGCGTGGCACAAGGGCGCAAAGTGTGAAATGCGTTCAGGAACTGCTCTTGTCCGAGCGCCACATGCCCACGCCGAAGTAAATCAGACGCAGTTGTTTCTCGGCGGTCATTAGCACTTCTCGCTGACCGGTCTCATCAATTTCTTCCAGTTCGAGCATTTCCTGGGTCAGGGCGGTGACGTTGTTGACCACCAGCCCGGCCATCATTTGCAGGTCTTCCGCATTGACATGATTCAGAAACGGAAAGCGTGCCATGTCCATGGCCAGCTCGTTGGTGAACATGCGGATTTCCCGGCGAATGGCGTTGCGCATGGTGGGGGTGCCACCGGCCAGTTCCTTGGAGACGAACAGGAAGTGGGCGCGGTTGTTGCGGACATAGTTGAAGTACACCTCCAGGGATCCGCGCAGCATGCGCTCATTGGGCAGTTCTTCCTGGCGGACCTGGCGCATCATATGGCGCAGGGTGCGGAAAGATTCATCCAGCAGCGTCAGGCCCAGGGCGCTCATGTCCGGGAAGTGCCGGTAGAAGGCGGTTGGGACCACGCCGGCTTTCTTGGTGACTTCGCGCAGGCTCAAGGCAGAAAAGGGGGCTTTCTTGACCACCAGTTCCAGCGCCGCGGCCATCAAGGCTTCCCGGGTCTGGCCGCGTTTGGGCTTGCGCGATCTGCTGGTGGTTTCCTTGGTCATTGCCGGTTGCCTCTGCGTTGGGTTTCAGGTCGTTGGGTTAAGCGCGACCGGCAGTCTCATGCCCCGTTTTCGGCTGGCTGGAGAAGCAAGTGCGGGGGCTGGGTGGGCTTGAAGCACCAACAGACCCTGAAAATTACGCTGTAAATTCTCCTCGTTGTGGGGCCGTGATGCAACTGGTGCGCAAAAAACATGTGTAACTGCATGATAATGCAGGTATTTACAAAATTAAGTGTACAGGTGTTGACTTGAATTGTGGGTCTGTGAATAATGCGTACAACTGTTCACTTACAGGGATGAACCCAATGAACGCAATGACACAGACCTCCAGCCGTTTTCAGCAAGGCCTGACCCGCCTGCTGCAGTCCCGTGTGGCGGATATTCTTTCCTATCCCCACGGCGTCGACCGTTATCTGGAAGTGTTCAATCCGCTGTGGTCCGTTAATGAGGTGCGCGCCAAGGTAGAAGCCGTGCGCTACCTGACCAACGACAGCGTGACCCTGACCCTGCGTCCCAATCATAACTGGGAAGGCTTTGTTCCCGGTCAGTTCGTGCAGCTTTCCGTCACCATTGATGGCAAGCGTCAGACCCGCTGCTACTCACCGGCCAACTCCCTGCACCGCGCCGACGGCTGCATCGAGCTGACCGCCAAAGTGCACGCCAACGGCTTTGTGTCCCGTCACCTGCGTGAACAACTCAGTGTGGGTGACGTGGTGTTGCTGTCCCAGGCGGACGGCGAATTCGCCCTGCCGGAAGAACGCCCGGAGCAGGTGCTGCTGATCAGTGGTGGCAGCGGTATTACCCCGGTGATGTCCATGCTGCGCACCCTGTGTGACGAAGGCTTTAGCGGCCCGATCATCTTCCTGCATTACGCCAACAGCGCCGCCGACATGATCTACGCCAGCGAGCTGGACGAGATTGCCCGGACTCACGACAACGTGACCCTGGTGCGTTGCTTCAACAATGAGGGTGAACAGGGCGAACTGTCCGGTCTGTTTTCCCGTGAACATCTGTACATTGCAGCGCCGGAATTTGCACAGGCAACCACTTTTCTGTGTGGCCCGCCGCCGATGATGGCAGCGGTGGAAAAAGTCTGGGAAGAGGACGGCCTGGCAGAGCGTCTGCACAAGGAGCAGTTCACCCTGGCAGCGCCGCAGATCGAAAGCGACAGCGCCGAAGGCGAAGTGCGCTTTGTTCAGAGCGAAAAAATGGCCATCAATAATGGCGCCACCCTGCTGGAGCAGGCCGAGTCCGCCGGGCTTTCCCCGGAATCCGGTTGCCGCATGGGTATCTGTCACGCTTGCACCTGCCGCAAGACGGCCGGCGACGTGCGCGATATCCGCACCGGTGAGATCACCAGTGGCGAAGAAGACATTCAAATTTGCGTCAGCGTGCCGGTGGGCACGGTGACTCTGGACATCTAAACGGATTCACCCAAACCGAAGCGTCACAAGACGATTCTTCAAACCGGGTTTAAGGAGAAAGCACATGAGTATTTTCAGCAACTTGACCGCCGAACAATTCGAGACTATTGGCCAGGAACTGGATGCCATCCGTAATCGTGAAATGGCGGACCTGGGCGAAGAAGATGCCACCTATATCCGTACCCTGATCAAGCGTCAGCGTCGTCTGGAAGTGGCCGGCCGCGGCCTGCTGATGGCGGGTTTCCTGCCGCCGGCATGGCTGGCCGGTGTGGCTTGTCTGTCTGCCTCCAAGATTCTGGACAACATGGAAATCGGCCATAACGTGATGCACGGCCAGTACGACTGGATGGGTGACCCGGCCATCAACTCCAAGGTTTTTGACTGGGACAACACCTGCACCAACACGGCCTGGAAGCAGACCCACAATTTCGAGCACCACACTTTCACCAACGTGCTCGACAAGGACCATGACATTGGTTACGGCATCCTGCGCATGTCAGAAGACCAGGAGTGGGAACCGCGCTTCCTGTTCAACCCGATCCTGGCAGGCATTCTGGCGACCTTCTTTCAGCACTTTGTGGCGATCCAGAGCCTCAAGCTCGAGGACTACCTGATCTACAAGACCAAGACCAAGGAAGAGCTGAAAGCCGAGTTCAAGCCGACCTGGAAGAAGATGCGCAAGCAGCTCTTCAAGGACTATCTGCTGTTCCCGGCCCTGGCCGGCCCGTTCGCGCCCTTCGTGTTCGCCGGTAATGTGGCAGCCAACCTGGCGCGCAACCTGTGGTCTTCCCAGGTGATCTTCAATGGTCACTTCCCGGAAGAAGTGGAACAGTTCCCGGAGTCCGTGATCGAAAACGAGACCCGTGGCCAGTGGTATGTACGCCAGCTGTTGGGCTCTGCCAACTTTGAAGGCGGCCGTCTGATGCACGTGATGAGCGGCAACCTGAGTTTCCAGATCGAGCACCACCTGTTCCCCGATCTGCCGGCGCACCGTTATGCCCGCATTGCGCCGGAAGTCCGTGCCATCTGCGAAAAACATGGCCTGCCGTATAACACCGGGTCTTTCATGAAGCAGTCCCTGAGTGTCTGGAAGCGGATCTTCAAACTGTCTTTGCCCAACAAGAGCAAGGATGACAGCGGCAAGGGGCCGCTCAATGGTCTGCGTGCCAAAGTGGTGTCTCTGACCCGTGAACCGCAGTCAGAAACCCGCAAGGCTGCCTGATCGCTTCAAAGCGGTTTGATCTCCTGGTTCGGGCCGGTCCTGCGCTGGTTCCGGCCCTGCCATCCTTATGC
>NZ_LWEZ01000146.1:0-727 GCF_001634945.1 Alcanivorax sp. HI0044 | reverse complement strand
GATGATGGCACCAACGTGGGCTTCTACATGTTTGTTGCGGATACCGCCGGTGATCTGAGTGCGGGCAACCTCTATGCCGCCAAATGGAACCAGACATCGGCGGCGGGTATCGGTGAGGCGGATCTGGAATGGATCAGCCTGGGCCATGCCAGCAACAGCGATATCGAAGCGCTATTCGCCAGCCCGGATGAGCCGGCATTCGATGACCTGTTCGAAACCGCAGCCATGACCGGTGAGGATTGTCCGGATGGTTTCACTGCCACCGCATCCAATGGCAATAAGGAATGCCTGAAAGTGAAGCCCGGTATGGAGTTGGCGGCATCCCGTCTTGAGACTCGCCGCTATGCTGCGTTGATGGGGGCGACCACAGAGTTTCGTAAAGAAGAAGGTGTGACCTTCGACCCGGATGGCGGCAAGCTTTATGTGGCGATGAGTGAAGTGGGGCGTGGCATGGAAGATAACTCTTCCAACGATCTGTCCACGATCAATCATGTTCGTATTGCTGAAGCTAACAGCTGCGGTGGTGTGTATGCACTGGATGTTGGTAGTGATGCCGGCATCGGCTCTGATTACGTGGCGCAGAACATGAAAGGCTTGATTGCCGGTCAGCCTGCCAGCTATTCGGCTGGCAGCCCGTTTGCGTCTTACTCCTGTGACGCAAACGGCCTGGCCAATCCGGATAATGTGACCTTTATCACCGGTTACAACACGCTGATTATTGGTGAGG
>NZ_LWEZ01000145.1:0-793 GCF_001634945.1 Alcanivorax sp. HI0044 | reverse complement strand
CGTCCCAGATGTATTCGTAGTGAGCGCTGGGGGTAATGCTGGCGATAATTTGCGGGGTCAGCAGGGCGTAGCAATGGCTGCCGGCAGCTCGCACCGATTCGTAATGAATGCCGCTGTGTTGTTGGTCCCGTAATTGCTGACCGAGCAGGTGGGCTGCGCTGTAATCATCGGGCGCATGCCAGCGTGGGTGGTCGCTGGCGGGGGTGATATCGATGAGTGTCGCGGTGAAATTGACCTTCAGACCGCGCATCACGATGCGGTCATATTTGAGGCCATCCACCTGCTGGAAGTAGCGTTGCTGGTGATAGCGGGTTTCGGCGATGGCCGTTGCCATGCGGTCGGCGCAATAGAATACGCCGTAATGGCCCGCAGAGAAGCGCGAACCGGCCGGGTTCACATGCACGAAAGGGCCCAGGGCGTAGTTGCAACCGGGGATGCCCCAGGGGCGCTGATCGGGCGGTACCCGGTTCAGCTCGCCAACATCATTCTGCAGGCGTGGATTGGTGAGTGCCTGCACCGCAAACAGCGCATCGAAGTCAGCCTGGTCCGCCACATCATCGAAGATGGCGATGGGGGGGTATTTGCCATTGACCAGCCGGTAGGCGATTTGTCCGCGTAGCGTGGTACATGGCAAGGCATCGGTATTCGGTTCACTCAGCCCCATTGGCCGCCTCGCAGGCTGTCGAGCTGACGGTGCACCTCGTAAAGGCTGGCGACCCGGCCGCTGCCCATGATGCTCATGGGCGTGGCGCCATTAAAAAAGGCGTTATGGTTGGCCATGCGCACAAAGCCG
>NZ_LWEZ01000144.1:0-850 GCF_001634945.1 Alcanivorax sp. HI0044 | reverse complement strand
GTCGAGTCCTGGTCTTTGAACCCTTCGTCATCTGTCACAGTAAGCGTCGCCGTTATGATGATGTCATCGTCATTGGCATCAAGGTTGGGCGTTTCGAACTGTGCCACGGCCTGGTCTGCGCCGGTAATATCAATATCAGGTTGATCCAGTGTCCATTGATATTCTGTGATGTTGCTGTCGTCGGAAGAGAATTGCCCGTGCAGGGTGAATGTCTGGTTCTGGCCTGTTGAGAATCCAGGGCCAGCATTAGCTGTTGGTACGCTGGGGTGGCGAGCATTAAGTGCAATGGTTCCCAGCAGGGCAGGGTTCTGAATGCCTCCACAGTGCTGGGAAAAACTGGCCATGAAGCTGTCGACCTGGTCTTCCTGTTGTTCAATGGAATGAACGGTAAAGCCACCGGAAAGCGTGTTGCACCCTCGGCCGTCGCCGGAAATGCTGAGTCCACCAAGGCCATCGCTCTGAAAGGGGAAGCGCTCAGCCTGATAGTTGCCGGGTTGTAACGCCGCATTGTAGGGCGCGGCAAAATCCGCCCGCCAGTTATCGCCATCATCAATGTGTACGGACACGCCATTGTCATAGTTAATGCTGGGGTTGAAGGTACTGAAAGCATCGTCGAAGTACAGCTGCTTGCCTTGCCCGATATAGTCACCTTCAGGGCTGTTAATCTGCATGTAGGTTAATGGCGCACTTTTACTCACCAGTGGCAGCGTTAGTGTTTGGGAACTGTTTTGCCCAAGGCTGTCAGTGACGGTGAGTTTTAGCGTGAGCTCTTCGCCATCCAGGGGTAGGGAAGGAACGGTAAAAGATGGTGTTGCGCTGTTCGTGTTCGTCAACGTAATTGCGGGGCCAT
>NZ_LWEZ01000143.1:0-1089 GCF_001634945.1 Alcanivorax sp. HI0044 | reverse complement strand
TCGTAGGGCAAATCCTTGGCCCGCTGCTGCCAGGCAGCGTCGAGAATACTTTCCTGGCGCGCCAGTGCCCGGGCCAGGATGGTCAGGTCTGTGGTGCCACGGGTATAAAAATAGGTTTCTGGCGCAAACCATCCCTCCGGGTGGCGGTCCGGACGCCCCAACTCCGCCATCACTTGCTCGTCGGTCAACTCTTTCAGGCGGTGACTCAAGGTCTCCTGGGAGGCCAGCCGGGCACGTAATTCGCGGAAGTTCCAGCCTTCCACCAGGGTCAGGCTGCGTTGCAGCACATCACCGCGATCGATTTTCTCCAGCAGAGACAACAACGAGTCGCCCGGCTTGAGCTGATACTCACCCACATGCATACGGCCGTCCATGCCAGTGAAAGCGGAATAGATTCGCGCTCCCACCCGGCGGAAACGGGCTTCCAGGCCCTCACCCAGGATGCCCTCCTCTTTGAGGTTATACAGCACACGGCTCAAGCCGGCGCCCCGGGGCACTTCCACCGTTAATGCTTCAGAAACCGGTAATGGGCGGTGTAGATAACTGCTGACCCAGGCCCCCGCCACAGGTACAGCGACTACCAGCAAGACAACCAGCAGTCCAAAAATACGGATTTTTTTGCGCATAGTGCGGTTATTAGACCTTCAGTGAGCCGGCCAAAAAGGTTTCTGTCGACTGTTGCAGTTCCCGGACCGATGCCAGCACCGGCCAATGCCATTGCGCCAGTTTACGCACCGGGAGCACGCCGACAACACTGTTACACAGAAACAGTCCATCGGCTGTGCGCAGCTGTGACAGTGGCCGCAGATCACAGACCACTTTCTCGCCGCGTTGCAGCAATGTCTCGTGCAAGTGCGCCCGCATCACGCCGGCCACACCAGCTCCGGCAGCATCCAGATCCGGCATCCACCAGTGATTGGCAAAGCGGGCAAAGAGATTCATGGAAGTGGCTTCCAGAGGCTGCCTGCGGGTACTGAGCAGCAACCCTTCGTCCCAACCCTGCCGTGCCACTTCCCGGCGTGCCATGACCTGTGGAAGACGGTTCAGATGCTTGAATCCGGCCAGCAGGTCAGGATACAGCGGAGCCTG
>NZ_LWEZ01000142.1:0-691 GCF_001634945.1 Alcanivorax sp. HI0044 | reverse complement strand
ACGATCACTACCACCAGGAAGGCACCGTCAGCCTGGACTGCCCAGGTCTTCATGGCGCCGGGTCCAATGAAGATTACTCCGTGTTCGGTTGCAGCGACGGCGTGCTCATCGTTCACCAGGACGGAGAAAACTTCACCGCCCAGCACGTGAACAACGCCGCCCTGGGACTGACCGGCAGTGAGCGAGTAGGCAGCTTCGACAGCCACCACGAAATGCCACACTTCGTTGGCTATGCTGGTGATCGCATCCTGATCATCCCCCCGGATGATGGCGACGTGCAGGAACTGGACTGGAAAGAAGGCGCTGCCGTCTCTCTGGACAGCCACAGCCTGGCCCCCCATGGCGAGCACCTGGTGCTACTGGATGACGCCGGCGACCTGCGCATTTTCGACACCGCCGACTGGAGCGAACATGCCCACGTGGAAAACGCCATTGATCCGGCAACCGCCGCGCCTCCGGCCAGTGGTCACGGCAGCCGTGTCGCCATGACCGTGGCCGGCGAACCCGCCCATGCCTTCCTGTCCGATGCCGGCAACCAGTCCATCGTTGTCGTGCATTTGGAGGAAGGCAGCATAGAAACCCCGCTGTCCCTCAACTTCACCCCCGGCGCACTGGCCTGGGCCGGCCTCGCCGGTGCACACGAAGAACACGCAGAAGACGGGGACCATGACCACGACGAACATGATCATGA
>NZ_LWEZ01000141.1:0-613 GCF_001634945.1 Alcanivorax sp. HI0044 | reverse complement strand
CCGGAAGATCATTACAGCCATCGCGTGCGTATCGTGCTGGCAGAAAAAGGGGTCACAGTCGATATCGTTGATGTGGACAGCAGCAACAAGCCGGAAGATCTGGCCTCGCTGAACCCGTACAATGAAGTGCCCACGCTGGTTGATCGTGAGCTGACCCTGTTTCAGTCCACGGTGATCATGGAGTATCTGGACGAGCGTTTCCCGCATCCGCCGTTGTTGCCGGTTTACCCGGTGGCGCGTGCCCAGAGCCGCCTGTTGATTCACCGCGTGGAGCGTGACTGGTGTGGTCATGTGGATGCGATCCTGGCCGGTGAAGAGAAAGACGCCAGCCTGAACAAGCGTCGCAAGGAACTGCGTGAGGCGATTATTGCCACCGCGCCGATCTTCAGCGAGCTGCCGTACTTCATGAGCGAAGAGTTCACCTTGGTGGACTGCGTGGTGGCGCCGATCTTGTGGCGGTTGCCGGCGTTGGGTATTGAGCTGCCTGCCAAGCAGGTCAAGCCGTTGCTGGACTACGCCGAGCGTCTGTTTGATCGTGATGCGTTCCAGGCCAGCCTGACCGACGCCGAGCGCGAACTGCGTAACCCGCTGTAACCATGTCCGAAATGACCTC
>NZ_LWEZ01000140.1:0-754 GCF_001634945.1 Alcanivorax sp. HI0044 | reverse complement strand
CGGTAGACTGTTTCTACGAAGGCGAAAATTTTCTGGTCATCCACCCGGACGAGTGTATCGACTGTGCACTGTGTGAACCGGAGTGCCCGGTTAACGCGATCTTCTCGGAAGACGAACTGCCGGACGACCAGCAGGAGTTCCTGGAGATCAACGCGGATCTGGCAGAGAAGTGGCCGAACATTACCGAAATGAAAGATGCGCCGGACGACGCTGAAGAGTGGGACGGTGTGCCGAACAAGCGGGAGAAGCTGATCCGATAAGCGCGGATCACTTTTCTCCAGGCAAAATAAAAGGGCGGCATCCTGCCGCCCTTTTTGCGTCGAGTCATCCTGACCCTTTTGCGCTCACCGCAACATCCCTGTACTGCATTCCTTGCAAATCCTTGTGCTCAATTCCCTGAAGCACGGAAACACTATATCAACCGTATTTTGCTCTGTGGGTAAAATAAATATTAAAAGTCTGGGTGAAAACCACACAAACCCCAAAAAACTCAAATATAACAATGAGTTAATATTCTGATGCTCGCTTTTAAGGGTCAAAAACAGCGAAAAAACACTGTTTTTTCCTACAGCCTTGTAAGAGATCTCTTACAAGCTCGCGCCACCGCACCAGCCCCCTGCCCCCAGAGGGCTACATCCCGACGCTAAAAGGCGCCCAATCTTTTACATTTCCTCACTGCTTTTTACAGCACGGCGTCACACTTCTGGGTAGCATTAATTCTATGGAAAACGTGGTGTTACGCACACCGCCTAGC
>NZ_LWEZ01000139.1:0-958 GCF_001634945.1 Alcanivorax sp. HI0044 | reverse complement strand
AAGCCTGTACGCGGCCCATAACCTGGCGCTGCTGCATCATGTGCATGCGGCGCTGAAAGCCCATGCCCTGTTCCACATCGACCGGGATTACATCGTTCAGAACGACCAGATCGTGATCGTGGATGAACACACCGGCCGTACCATGCCGGGGCGTCGCTGGTCCGAAGGTATTCATCAGGCCATCGAGGCCAAAGAAGGGCTGAATATCCAGCAGGAAAACCAGACCCTGGCGTCCACCACCTTCCAGAACTATTTCCGCCTGTATAACAAGCTGTCCGGCATGACCGGTACCGCGGACACCGAGGCGCTGGAATTCCGCCAGATTTATGGCATGGATGTGGTGGTGGTCCCCACCAACAAACCCATGGTGCGGATTGACGCCAATGATTTGGTGTACCTGAGCCTGCAAGAAAAATTCGACGCTATCGTCAAGGAAGTGACCGAGGCGGTGGCTAAAGGTGCGCCGGTGCTGGTGGGTACTGCCACCATTGAAGCGTCGGAGTATCTGTCCAAGCGTTTGAAGCAGGACAAGATCGCCCACGAGGTACTGAACGCCAAGTTCCATCAGCGCGAAGCCCAGATTATTGCCCAGGCCGGCCGGCCGAGAGCGGTCACCATTGCCACCAATATGGCGGGTCGGGGGACGGATATTGTGCTCGGCGGTAATCCCGAAGAGCAGATCAAGCATATGGATACCCCGTCCGAGGCAGAAGCGGAGAAAATTCGTGCCGAGTGGCAGGCGAACCACGATACCGTCATGGAAGCCGGCGGTTTGCACATTATTGGTACCGAGCGTCATGAGTCCCGCCGTATCGATAATCAGCTGCGAGGCCGTGCGGGGCGTCAGGGGGATCCGGGTTACACCCGCTTCTTCCTGTCCATGGAAGATGACCTGATGCGTATCTTCGCATCAGACAAGATTCGCAACCTGATGCGCTCTCTGGGCCTGGAAAACGGC
>NZ_LWEZ01000138.1:0-661 GCF_001634945.1 Alcanivorax sp. HI0044 | reverse complement strand
TTTCCACTTGATCATGCCGTAGCCGTCGTCGCGCAGAATCAGTACCACGATATCCAGCTTCAGGCGTACTGCGGTTTCCAGTTCCTGGCTGTTCATCATGAAGCCGCCGTCACCGACGATGGCCATGACGCGGCGGTCCGGGTGGACCATTTTCGCGGCCATGCCGGAAGGCAGGCCGGCGCCCATGGTGGCTAGGGCGTTATCCAACAGCACGGTATTCGGTTTGGTGGCCGGGTAGTTGCGGGCAAACCAGATTTTGTACATGCCGTTATCCAGCGTCAGGATGCCGTCTTCCGGCATGACCTTGCGGATTTCATCCACCAGCCGCTGCGGGCGAATCGGGAAGCTGTCGTCCTGAATGCCTTCATTGATGTGCTTTTGCAGCGCATCGCGGATGCGGTGGAAGTCCGAGAAGCTCCAGTGTTCCTGGGGATCCAGGCGCTCCTTGAGCTGCCACAGGCTGTTGGCAATGTCGCCGACCACTTCGATCTGCGGGAAATAGACCGGGTCCACTTGGGCGGAGTTGAAGTTGATGTGAACTACTTCGGCGCCGCCGGGGCGCATGAAGAAGGGCGGCTTTTCCACCACGTCATGGCCCACGTTGATGATCAGGTCGGCCTGGTCGATGGCGCGGTGTACAAAGTCGCCGTCGGACAGGGCG
>NZ_LWEZ01000137.1:0-1696 GCF_001634945.1 Alcanivorax sp. HI0044 | reverse complement strand
GTTCGCAACAACAGAATGAGGCCATGGCCGCCCTGCAAACTGTCCGCGACTGTTTGCGTTTCGGCGAAAGCATGCTGCGCAGTGGCGGGGTGTTCTTTGGCCACGGTAACGATGACCCCTGGGATGAAGCCCTGGCGCTGTTGATGCATCAGCTGGCGTTGCCTCTACAGAGTGACCCTCGGATTCTCGATGCCCGTTTGCTGCCCTCTGAAATCAGTGGGTATGTGAGTCAACTGGTTAAGCGGGTGAATGATCGTGTCCCGGTTCCTTATCTGACCCATGAAGCCTGGTTTTGCGGCCTGCCGTTCTATGTGGATGAGCGGGTGCTGATACCGCGTTCGCCGCTGGCCGAGCTGATTGAGCAGTCCTTTACGCCCTGGGTCGATCCTGAGCGAGTGCATCGGGTGCTGGATTTATGCACCGGTAGTGGCTGTATCGCGATTGCCTGTGCCTACGCGTTTGAGCATGCGCAGGTGGATGGCAGTGATATCAGTGCCGAGGCCCTGGCCGTGTGTGAGGAAAACATCCAGCGTCATGGGCTTGGCGAACAGGTGCGGGCGCTACAATCCGATGGGCTGGCCGCGGTGGATGGCCCCTATGACCTGATTGTCTCCAACCCGCCCTATGTGGATGCCCAGGATATGGCGAATCTGCCAGATGAGTACCGCCATGAGCCGGAGCTGGCGCTGGCGTCTGGAGATGACGGTCTCGACTTCACGCGCCAGCTGTTACTGGATGCACCGGATCGGCTCACTGAAGACGGTGTGCTGATTGTGGAAGTGGGCAACAGTTGGGAGGCCATGCTGGCGGCTTGGCCCCAGGTGCCGTTTTTCTGGTTCGAATTCGAGCGCGGCGGGCATGGGGTGTTCATGCTTACCCGCGCACAGCTGCTAGAATACCGTGATGACCTGCTGGCTCATTGAGGCAGCCTTGCTGAAGAGCACCTTGTCAGCTTAAAGCGATTTAACGGGTTTTCGTGGCAGAGCATTGATTTCAATAATTTTTTAAGAGGGGCAGCATGTCCGGTAACAGTTTCGGTGAGCGTTTTCGCATTACCACCTTCGGTGAAAGTCATGGCCCCGCCCTGGGCGCTATCGTGGACGGTTGCCCCCCAGGCCTGGAAATCAGTGAAGCGGACCTGCAGGTTGAGCTGGACCGCCGTAAGCCGGGTACCAGCCGTTATACCACCCAGCGGCGCGAGCCGGATCAGGTAAAAATCCTCTCCGGGGTGTTCGAAGGCAAGACCACCGGCACGTCCATTGGCTTGCTGATTGAGAATACCGACCAGAAATCCAAGGATTACTCCAACATCGCCGGCACGTTCNGGCCTGGCCATGCGGATTACACCTACACCCAGAAATACGGTTTCCGTGATTATCGCGGCGGCGGACGTTCCTCTGCCCGGGAAACGGCCATGCGCGTGGCCGGCGGCGCCATTGCCCGCAAATTCCTGGAGCAGCGCCTGGGCATTCGTATCTATGGTGGCTGCACCCGGATTGGTGATGTGAAGGCCGAGTCCTGTGACTGGTCGGCGGTGAACAACAATCCGTTCTTCTTCCCGGATGAGAGCAAGGTGCCGGCCCTGGAAGACCTGATCAATGCACTGCGCAAAGACGGCTCTTCCATCGGTGCCCGCGTGGAAGTGTTTGCCGACGGTGTGCCGCCCGGTTGGGGCGAGCCGGTTTTTGATCGCATT
>NZ_LWEZ01000136.1:0-7992 GCF_001634945.1 Alcanivorax sp. HI0044 | reverse complement strand
GAATGGGGAACCCCGTAGAGCCTGTGGGTGTTGTCCTGGCTGGCCATGACGCCTCCTGATTACCTGATAGAATAAGTGATGCGCTCAGCTTGCCAGGGTAAACAGCTTCACGTCGGGGCGACCGGCAAGCAGCCCCTTGAGGCCGCCACCCAGGGCTTTCATGTTTTCCTGGTGGGCCACGATGGCGTCCTGGTCGGTGTACTGTTCGTAGATCAGCACGGTATCGGCATCGTCCACGGACTGGTGAACCAGGTAGCAATGGTTGCCTTCTTCCTTCACCACTTCGGCGGCGATCTTCTTCATCTCTGCGACCAGGGCGTCACCGTTACCCGGCGTGGCGGACATGACAGCGGTAATGGCAATCATGGTTGTCTCCCGTTATCTGGCTGTGATTATGGGTGGATAAGGCATCCTCACACAGGCTGGAAAACGCAGCCATGGTGTTTCACGTCGCTGTTGCGGCCAGAAAGGCCCGGGCGCGTTACGCGGGCTGCCCACTCCCTGCCTGCAGATTGTTCGGGTCCGCAGTGAACATCACATCCAGCTCGAGATCCGGGTATTGCGGTGCCAGAGCGTCCTGCAAGTGGCGACGCCAGAGGTCTGCCTGCAAGGCGTCGCTGTGTTGCTCGCCTTCTTCCAATAGAACTCTGGCCTGCAGATACAGCATGCGCCCGGTCTTGCTCATCCGCAGGGACCAGCGCGTCGCGGGGAGTGCCACCATGGCTTGGCGAAAATCGGCGTGCACCTGCTCCTGCTGTTGTTGCGTGGGTGCGGCGAGCAGCACTTCCATCAGGTTGCGATAGAGCGTTCGCAACGGCACCGGCAGCATGATCAGCACCATCACAATGACCATCAACGAATCCACATAGGGCAGCCAGTCACCCAGGTGTTCGCCAAGTAGCCACACGGCCAGGAAGGTCACCAGCACCACCGAACTGAGTATGCAATCCATCAGCCACACAAAGGCATCCACCCGTACCAGTTCGGAACCGGTTTCGCGCGCAATCGTGCGCAGGCGCAGATACACGGCCAGGCAACCCGCGGTGGCCAACACGGCGTAGACCGACGCCACCCCCGGTTGCAACAGGCGCCCGTCACCGCTCAGGGCTGCCAGCGCAGAGGCCAGAGCCATGGTCAGCACGCCCAGAATCACCAGGCTTTGCAGTACGTTGAAGGCGGGTTCGAAACTGGCGTAGCCCAGCTGAAAACGGTGGTCTGCATTACGCTGCAACAGCCGCGACACATAGACCATCAGCAAGGACATGATGAAGCTGACGAGCGAAAACACCCCGTCCAGAAAAATCGCGTCGGACTCTGCCAAGTGAGCAAACCCGAAACCCAGCGCCGCCATGAGTAGCGTGCCCAATACGGATAACCACAACCCTTTTGATTCCATAACCCTCTCCCGTTGCGTTAACGAAATAGACCCTGGAAAGAGGCAAAGGTTGCTTTGTGGTTGGTTGGGGGGGACGAGCGGGCGGTGGCTTCTGTCAGGCCACCGAACCAAACACCTGAATAATGTTACCAAGGCGCGCCGTGAACTTGTCGCCGCTGTTGAGTGGGCCGACGCCGGCGGGGGTGCCGGTGAAGACCACGTCGCCGGGTTCCAGGGTGAAGGTCTGGCTGATTTCGGCCAGCAGTTCGAAGGTGGGGAACAGCATCAGGCCGGTGTGGCCGTGTTGTTTTACTTCGTCGTTGATTTCCAGGGTGACGCCCAGATCCTGACGCACGGAGATGCCGCGGGCGTCGATAAAGCCGGATACCGGGGCGGCGCCGTCGAAGGCTTTGGCACGCTCCCAGGGGTGGCCTTTTTCTTTTAGCTGGTTCTGAACTTCACGCAGGGTCAGGTCCAGGCCAATGCCGTAGGCGGCGACGCTGAAGCGGATGTGATCCAGGCGGGTTTCCTTGCGGATACGTTTGCCGATGAGGACCACCATTTCCACTTCGTGGTGTACCGGCCCCTGCCCTTCGGGCAGCACCAGCGGTTCGTGCAGGCTGGCCAGGGCGGTGGCCGGTTTCATGAACAGGATGGGGGAATCCGGCACGTCATTGCCCAGCTCTTTGGCGTGGTCGGCGTAGTTGCGGCCCACGCAGACCACCTTGCCCACGGGCATGTTCATGGGGGCGCCGTCGATCCAGCGATGTTGGTAACCGTTCGGATCGATGTGGGCTTCGTTGATCTCATCAAACATCGAACAGCTTCCCGGGGTTCATCACGTTGTTGGGATCAAATACCGCTTTCACGGCTTTCATGCAGGCGATTTCTTCCGGGCTGCGCGAGTATTCCAGGTACGGCTTCTTGGTCATGCCGACGCCGTGTTCGGCCGAGATAGACCCGTTGTACTTCTCCACGATCTCGAACACCCACTTGGAGACGTTGTTGCACTTGGCAAAGAAGTCTTCCTTGGCCAGGTCCGCTGGCTTGAGGATGTTGAGGTGCATGTTGCCGTCGCCGATGTGGCCGAACCAGACGATCTCGAAATCCGGGTAGGCGTCCTGCACCACGGTGTCCACGTCTTCCACGAAGTCCGGCACCTTGGCGATGCTCACGGAGATGTCGTTCTTGTACGGGGTGTGCGGGGCGATGGATTCGGAGATGCGCTCACGCAGCTGCCACAGCTGGTCCAGCTGCTGCAGGGACTGGCTCATGACGCCGTCCAGCACCCAGCCCTCTTCCACGCATTTCTCGAAGATGGCCATGGCCTGCTCGCCGACCTGCTCGGAAAGCTGCTCGAATTCCAGCAGGCAGTAGAACGGGCACTCGGTCTCGAAGGGCTTGGGCACGCCGTGGGCCAGTACGTGGGCCATGGCCTTGTCGGAGAAGAATTCGAAGGCAGTCAGGTCGATGTCCTGCTGGAAGGCGTGCAGGATTTTCATCACTTCCCGGAAGCCCGGGGCGCCCAGTACCAGGGCCGTCAGGTCTTTTGGCTGGCGGGTGAGTTTGACGGTGGCTTCCACCACAAAGCCCAGGGTGCCTTCGGAGCCGATAAACAGGTGGCGGAAATCGTAACCGGTGGCGTTCTTGATCAGGCCCTTGTTCAGGTCGAGCAGTTCGCCCTTGCCGGTGACCACTTTCAGGCCGGTGATCCAGTCGCGGGTCATGCCGTAGCGGATCACCTTGATGCCGCCGGCGTTGGTGCCGATGTTGCCGCCGATCTGGCTGGAGCCGGCGGAAGCGAAATCCACCGGGTAGAACAGGCCCTTCTCTTCGGCGAATTCCTGCAGCTGCTGGGTGACCACGCCGGGTTGCACGGTGACAGCGCGGTCAAATTCGTTGAACTCCAGGATCGTGTTCATGCGATCGAAGGCCACTACCAGCTCGCCGTTGGATGCCACGGCCCCGGCGGAGAGGCCGGTGCGGCCCCCGGACGGCACCAGGTGCAGACCATGCTCGTTGGCGATTTCGACGATCTGTTGCACCTCTTCCGCAGTCTCGGGCAGTGCCACGGCGCAGGGGGCCGGTGCCCAGACTTTGGTCCAGTCGACCCCGTAGCGTTCTGCGCTTTCCTGGTCGGTGAGGCAGCGATTGCCAAGCAAATCAGTCAGTTGCTCCAGTGCAGCATGGGCAAGGGCAGTCATCAACAGGTCTCCTGAACGGGTCTAACCGGGGGCTTGAAACGGCTTCATGCTGACTTGAACAGAAGTACAGCATGGGTTGCTCTCAATTTGAGCGCGCTATGTTAACATACGCGCCCATTTCACAGGCTACCGAGACAGAATCATGGCCGATACTTCTCTTGAGAAGGATAAGATCCGCGTTCTCCTGCTCGAGGGCATCCACGAAAACGCCGTGGAGAACCTGAAAGCGAACGGTTACTCCAATGTGGAGCTGCTGCCCACTGCGCTTACCGGGGATGACCTGACTGCCAAAATCAAGGATGCCCATTTTGTCGGCATTCGTTCGCGCACCCAGCTCACCGACGAGGTGTTCGAGGCGGCGGAAAAACTGATTGGCGTCGGCTGTTTCTGTATCGGTACCAACCAGGTGGACCTGAAGTCCGCTCTCAAGCGTGGTATCCCGGTCTTCAACGCGCCCTACTCCAATACCCGCTCCGTGGCGGAGCTGGTGATTGCCCACACCATCAACATGATGCGCGGCATTCCCGAGAAGAACGCGTCGGCCCACCGTGGCGGGTGGTTGAAGTCTGCCAAGGACAGCTACGAAATCCGTGGCAAGACCCTGGGGATCGTGGGTTACGGCAACATCGGTGCGCAAGTAAGTGTGCTGGCCGAGTCCATGGGCATGAAGGTGAAGTTCTACGACGTGGTGCCCAAGCTGCCGCTGGGCAACGCGGAACAGGTGGGCACGCTCACCGACCTGCTGGCCCAGTCCGATGTGGTCAGCCTGCACGTGCCGGATACCGCCGACACCCGCTGGATGATTCAGGAAGAGCAGATCCGCGCGATCAAGCCCAAGGGCTACCTGATCAACTACGCCCGCGGCAAAGTCGTCGATATCGACGCGCTGGCGGCGGCCCTGAAAGACGGCCACCTGCTGGGCGCCGCCATCGACGTGTTCCCGGAAGAGCCCAAGGGTAACGACGACGAGTTCGTCAGCCCGTTGCGCGAATTCGATAACGTGATCCTCACCCCGCACATTGGTGGCTCCACCAAGGAAGCGCAGGTGAACATCGGCACGGAAGTGTCCGAGAAGCTGATCCGTTATTCCGATAACGGCGCCACCCTGGGTGCGGTGAACTTCCCGGAAGTGGCCCTGCCGCCGCACCCGGATATGCACCGCCTGCTGCACACCCACAAGAACGTGCCCGGCGTGCTGACCCAGATCAACACCGTTTTCTCCGAGAACGGCATCAACATCTGCGGCCAGTACCTGCAAACCAACGAAGAGATTGGTTACGTGGTCATCGATGTGGACAAGGGCTACAGCCAGCTGGCGCTGGAGAAGCTGCGCACCATCGATGGCACCATCCGCACCCGGGTGTTGTTCTAGTCGTAACAGCGGCACACAAATGTTGGCATATTGTGCCAGCAGGGTGTGAACTGCTCGACAAAAAGCCGGAGTCAGGCTAACTTGCCTGCTTCGGCTTTTTTCTTGGGGCATACACTAAGATCATGAATTTGTTCAGGAAGGGATGCCTGTCTGTCGCGTTATTGGCGATGCTGAGCGGCTGTGCCACGAACTCCATGTTCGTGTCCTACCCCAGCCAGGCAGAAAAATGGAAGGCCACATTGGGGAATGAGGCCGCCAGTGCAGGGACCACACAAAAGTTGGAGAAAGCCACCGCCGGGGGCGATGGCGTGCTCTATCTGCAGGAGCTGGGGCGGGTTACGCAACTCAATGGCGAAGGCGAAGCCAGCCGCAATGCCTTTGCCGATGTGGTATCCAAATACGATGCAGAGGATGCCAGCGCAAAGATCCAGGTCTCGTCCCTGGCTGCCTCCGGCACCTCGCTAATCACCAACGACAATGCCCGCCCTTATGTGGCGCCGGACTACGAGCGCATCTTCACCCGTGCCTATCAGGCGCTGAACTACTGGGCCGAGAACGATGTCACCGGCACCGCTGTGGAATTGCGTGCGGCGGCCCTGGAGCAGCGGGTCTCGGCCAACAAGCGGGAAAAGGAAATCGCCAAGGCTGAGGAAGAGGCCGAAGAGAACGACGTGGACGTGTCCCAGTTCGACGGCTATTTCCAGGGGATTGATGCGGTGGCCGGCGGCGTCAAGGCCAGCTTCCAGAATGCCTGGACCTTCTACCTGTCCGCCTTGTTCTGGGAGGCCCACGGCGAATATAACGATGCCCTGGTCGATTACAAGAAAGCGCTGGAGATCAACTCCGGCGTGGATATGATCAAGGAAGACGTGGAGCGGGTGTCCAACCCTCGTGCGCTGCGAGACAGCGATGAAGGCATGGTCGCGGTGTTGTATGAGCAAGGCTTTGTGCAGCCCCGGGAAGAATTCACCCTGCCGATCCCCACCGTGCACGGCGTGTTTTCCGTGGCCTTCCCCACCTATGCCATTGGCAGCAAGCCGCGCCCCAACAGCCTGCGGGTGCTGGACAGCGCCAGCCAGCCGCTGGGGGAAACCGTGGTGCTGGCGGATGTGGGCGGGTTGGCCGCCAAGGATCTGAAAGAGCGTATGCCCGGCATGCTGGTGCGCCAGACCCTGCGGGCCACGGCCAAGTACAATATGCAAAAACAGGCCAACGACAACTTCGGTCTGTTAGGCTCACTGAGTACACAGATCTATAATCTGGTCAGTGAGCAGGCCGATCGGCGCAGCTGGCTGACGTTGCCAGCCTATGCCCAGGCCACCCGTTTTCACCTGCCCCAGGGCGAGCATGCATTGGTGCTTAGTACCCCGGCAGGCAACAGAACGCTGACGGTTCCGGTAGTACGCCGGGGCCTCACCGTGATTCATGCAGTGGCTGTACCTGGCCAATTGATTACTCGCGTGTTACCCGTTCAGGAGGGACCCTTATGACATTCTTACGCCCGATGCTGGCGATACTGGTCGCGTTGATGCTGGCCGCATGTTCCGCCAGCAATAAAGGCCAGATGGAAGTCACCGAAGACGGCGAAGTCGTTACCAAGGTGTATTCCAACAACAGCCTGCTATCCAGCCGCATTTCCGTGGAAGACCTGCGCCAGAAACGTGTGGGCGATATGCTGATGGTTCAGGCGGTGCTGGAAAATGACTGGAAATTCCAGCTCGACTTCCAATACAAGTTCAAGTGGTTTGATGCCGACGGTTTTGAACTGGAACCGGAAGCCCAGCCCTGGCAGCAGGTGGTCATGGCCGGCCGCAGCCAGAACAGTGTGAAGGGGGTTTCCCCCAATCCGTCCGCCGTGCGCTTCGAAATCTGGGTGCAGGAATAACTGTCAGCCCGGCTGACGTAACAAGGAACAAGGAGAAACAAGAATGGTACGTGTATTTTCAATGATGATGCTTGGCGCTGCACTGGTGCTGTCTGGCTGTTCCACCGTGGATTATGGCGATGCCCAGGGCCGCGAAACCGTGAACACCGATTTCGGTTCCACCGACCTGCAGATGATTGCCAGCAAAATGGTGGATGACATGCTGGTGTTCCCGCCCATCGTGCAGATGACCCAGAGTCGTCGCCCGGTGGTGTTTGTGGACCGCATCAAGAACAAGACCACCGAGCACGTGGACACCGAATCGATCACCGATACCATCCAGTCCAAGCTGATCAACTCCGGCAAGTTCCGTTTCGCTGACATGACAGTCGTAGAGCGTGTTCGTGAGCAGCTGGATTACCAGAGCGAATCCGGCCTGGTAGACCAAAGCACCGCTGCGGCCATGGGTCGTCAAATTGGCGCCGAGTTCATGATGTACGGCAACTTCTCTTCCATCGTGAAACGCGATGGCAGCACCAAGGACGTGTACTACAAGTTCACCCTGAAGCTGCTCAACATCCAGACCGGCATCATCGAGTGGGCCAACGAAAAAGAAATTCGCAAGACCAAGTCCAAGAGCCTGTTCGGCCTGTAAACGGGCCGTATTCGCGACTGCAAACGGTAACGGCCACCGCGCAGGGATCTGCGGGGTGGCTGGAGGCAGGGACGCCCTGCCTCGGCCGTTTGAGGTGCGCCGGGGCGGTATCATCGAAGCCGCCCGTTTCCGGCTCACGCCGGCCTTATTCGTGATATAAGTGGTGGCACGATTGTCGCTACTGGCAAGGAGGTCATCATGATCAAACATCTTTTCTCTCCCTTTTTTCTTGTCCTGCTACTGTGCTCGTCCTTCAGCCATGCGATGACGGAAACCGTTTCCGTGTCCGCACGGGGTTATGGCGATAACCCGGAGCAGGCCATGACCAATGCCCTGGTCGCCGCCGTGCGCCAGGGTGGCGGTGTCACCCTGGCGGTGGACCCCAACTTCCGCACCAATGTGTATGAGTGGGTGATCAACCAGCAGGGTGATGTGTCCACCTGGATGGGCATGCAGACCTCGGTGCCGGAGCCGCAGCTGCCGACGCTGGGTAACATCAAGACCTATGAAGTCCAGTCGGTG
>NZ_LWEZ01000135.1:0-1642 GCF_001634945.1 Alcanivorax sp. HI0044 | reverse complement strand
CAGCGTTGATCATTATCATTGGTGTTTTGGCGACTAATGATACGGTTAGCGATGCACTGGAAACGGCATTTTCCGACCTGTTCTCTGATGCCTCTGATACCTCTGGTACCTAGGGATTAGTCGGCATGCGGATGTGGGGAAAACAGGCAGGGGCGGTGGCACTGGAATTTTTGCTGTTGTTCCCCTTCGTTGTCGCCATGTTATATGGCGCGGCGGTATACGGCCTGACATTCTTTGCTCAGTACCGGATGCAGGATGCGGTAGACAATGCGGTATCCACCGCCTTGTACATTGATCGTTCTGCGTTACAGGGGGCCGCCTTGGGGGCGTCAGTGACGCAGCGTGCCAATTCGGCGTTGGCCGGGCTGGTGACACAGCTACCGCCCAGTCTCAGGGATCTGGATGCTGAGGGTGCCTGTAATCTGGAGACAGTGGGGGGGGTGGAAATGCTCCACTGCCGCCTGGTTTATCCGAACTATCAGACCAATCCGGTGGTGCCGGCGCTGAGTTTCGGCATGCTGGGGGAGTTCCCCCCACTGCCGGAGCGGCTGGATGCGGAGGCGCGGGCCGCATTCTGATGCGGCGTGCCTGCAATTAGAACCAGAAACACACAGGGATGTTCCGGAGAGAACATGGGATCAAGACTGCTGTATATGTTGCCGGCGCTGGCAGTGGCGCTGGTGGCGTTGATCTTGGCATTGGTGGGGTTAAGTCGTGATCCGACACCGGCGTTGGTGGTGAAGGATAATGACACGGACACCGAATCGTCCGTTCAGGATGCCCCCAGTTATCGCTACTGGGTGGTGACGCAGAGCCTGAATGTCGGGGATACGCTTGATGAAGAGTCCCTGGCGGTGGTGTCTTCCCCTGCCCCGATTGCCAATGTGCTGACCGCCGATGAAAAGGTGGTGGGCAAGGAGCTTCGCCAGTTTGCCCGTCCGGGCGAGCTGCTTTCCCGAAATCATCTTGAACCTGGCGGCACCCTCCCTGGCGCGTTACCGACGGGCTTTCGTGCCGTCGGCGTGGCTGTGGATAATGTGGTGATGGCTGGCGGATTGCTGCAGCCCGGTGATCTGGTGGATGTGGTGGTGGCTTTTCGCAAGGTGGAGCGTGATAACCCGGCGGCACTGGTGCTGTTGCGTAGCGTCCAGGTGTTGGCGGTAAAAGGCGCCATGGCCGCCGCCAGCAGTGATCAGGACCGTGAAGAGCAGCGTCGTAACAATACCGTGGTGCTGGCGGTGCCCAAGGACAAGGTGCCGCCATTGTTGCTGGCGGCTGAAGAGGGCGCGCTGCGTCTGGCAGTGGTTGCCAGTGACGACAAGGGTGACGAGAGCTCTGTGGCCAGTGCCCGTGGCAAGAAGGACAAACCGTTCTACTACAAGGATCTGTTCCCGGCTACCCGAGCGCCTGCACCGCAGGCCAAGCCGGGCCAGCGAGTCGAAGTCTATGAAGGGTCTGACTCAAGGAGCACGTATGTGCGTTAAGGGTGGGTTGATAAAAATGGGGTGGACCAGCTTGTCGGCGTTACTGCTTTTGGTGGTGGCGAATGTTGTACAGGCCGAGGAATTGACCGATTCCATGCGTTTGGCACCTGGGGATCAGAAGGTGCTGACGTTCCCCGCTGCGGTATCGAAAGTGGCTA
>NZ_LWEZ01000134.1:0-815 GCF_001634945.1 Alcanivorax sp. HI0044 | reverse complement strand
TTCCCGGGCTCTCACCGCCCGTAATATCGGGCGGCCACTGCGCGATCAAAAAGCGTCCCGGCAGGTTATTTTTTCATGAAGCCCGCGAAGCGCTCCCGGGTATCCTCACTGAACATCCTTTGCGCAAACAACACACTTTCCTTTTCTATCTGCGCCTTGATGGCGGCGTCGCTCAGGCGTGTCAGCTGTTTGGTCAGGGCGATGGCCGCGGGAGTTTTCTCTGCCAGCCTCTGCGCCAGCGCCAGTGCTTCTGAAGCCAGCTCATCCACCCCGGTTCTATAGGCAATCAGCCCCATTCGTTCGGCTTCCTCTGCGCTAAACGTATCGCCGGCCAGCAGCAAGCGGTTGGCGTTCTGGCGGCCAATCAGGGCGGGGAGTATCAGGCTGGAGCCGGCTTCGGGCACCAGCCCCAGGTTAATGAAGGCGGTGTGGAAGCGGGCGTCATCGGCGGCGATCACCAGATCCGCGTGCAGCAACATGGTGGTGCCAATACCGGTGGCGTTGCCCTGTACCGCCATGATGATCGGTTTATCCAGGGCCATAAGGGCATGGACGAGAATCATGGCCGGGCTCAGTTTTCCCTCATCACGGCTGGCCGGGTCGGCTTGCAAAAAATCCTTGATGTCGTTGCCCGCGCAGTAGCTGCGGCCGTTGGCGGTAATGAGCAGCGCATTCAGGTCATCCCGTGCGGCCAGGTGTTGTACCGCTGCGGTGAGGTCTTCATACATTGCCACATTGAGCGCGTTGAGCTTGTCGGCGCGATCCAGGGTGACGTGTAGAACGGCGTTGTGCTCGCGGGTTTGAATAAATCCGCT
>NZ_LWEZ01000133.1:0-1052 GCF_001634945.1 Alcanivorax sp. HI0044 | reverse complement strand
ATACCGTTGATGCCATTGCCCCCAAACAGTTGCAGGCAGACCGCTTCCTGCCCACCACGGTAATTCGTCACCTGCTGGATGCCAATGGCAAAAATATCAGCCAGGCCATCAGCCACGACGGCCTGAGCCAGCAATGCCACAAGATGGACAAGCCTCTCAGCCGCAAGATCGTTGGCAGTCAGAAACCCCTGCTGGAAAAATTGCTGAAAGCCGACGAAACCAGCGCCAGTCAGGAAGCCGAAAGCATTATTGCCGCTGCCCAGGAAAAAATGCGCGCCGAACAAGCCCACGAGCTGGCTCGCCTGAAAGCCCTGCAAGCCAAAAACCCGGCGGTCCGTCATGAAGAAGTAGAAGCCCTGGAAGCGCAAACACGGGCTCTGGAAAAATGCCTCAGCGAAGCTCAGTGCCAACTTGAAGCCGTGCGAATTATTGTCTCGGGAGGAGACTGACCATGAGTAATCTATTGCGTTGCGTTGAAATTGAACCATCAGCCCAAGCCACCGCCAGTGTGATCTGGCTACACGGCCTGGGCGCCAGCGGTCACGATTTTGAGCCCATTGTCCCCGAGCTTCAGCTGCCTGCGGACCTGCCCGTGCGGTTTGTCTTTCCCCATGCCCCGCAGATTCCCGTTACGGTGAACGGGGGCATGGTCATGCCCGCCTGGTACGACATTCTCGCCATGGATATCGACCGCAAAGTGGACGAAGCCGGCGTTCTGGCCTCAGCGGACGCGGTAGATGCACTCATCGAGAGGGAAATCGCCCGCGGCATTCCCAGCGAACGCATCATTATTGCGGGTTTCTCACAAGGTGGTGCCGTTGCCTACCAGGCCGCCCTGCGTCAGCCCAAGCCTCTGGCCGGCCTGCTTGCTCTCTCCACCTACATGGCCATGCCCGTCACACCCAGCGAGGCCAATGCCGCCCTGCCAGTAATGATTTGCCATGGCAGCATGGACCCGATGGTACCGGAACAGCTGGGCCAACGGGCCGCAGCCACCCTGACTGAACTGGGCTATACCCCGCAATACCGCAGCTACCCCATGGAGCACATGG
>NZ_LWEZ01000132.1:0-774 GCF_001634945.1 Alcanivorax sp. HI0044 | reverse complement strand
GATCGCACAACCGCTAATCCGCCGGAGCGCCTGGCGGTGTCCTCGGTGCGGGTGCACCCGGATTACCGTGCTGTCACTTTCCACAATGATCTGGCCCTGTTGCAGCTGGCCTCAGACAGCACCGCCACGCCACTGGACCTGGCCAAACCGCAGACCGTGTCTGCGCTGACCAGGGGCAGTAGCGACGAAGCCCTGCAGATAATGGGGTGGGGCTCCACCTCTCCCAGCGGCAATGGCCTTTCCAATTCTCTGCGCGAAGCCCGTGTGGACTACGTGTCCAGCGGCTATTGCGCCAGCCAGTGGAGCAACCTGAGCGGTAACCAGATTTGTGCGGGTGAAATGAACCCCCGGGGTGTCGCCCAGGATTCCTGTCGGGGTGATAGTGGCGGGCCTTTGGTGTACGGCGAGCCGGGGCAGCAATGGCTGGTCGGGGTTACCAGCTACGGCCATGAGCAGTGTGCCACCGCCGGCGTGCCGGCAGTTTATACCCGTGTGGACCGTTATCTGACCTGGCTGGAACAAACCACCTCGGGCAGCCTTGTGGATCTTGCCCTCACGGGCGCCACCGCTGATACCTACAGCAGCCCAGGGGCTGCCACCACGCTGCGTACCGGTATTACCAACACCAGCCAGCAGACCCTGGCCAATAATGTGGGCCTGCGAGTCACGCACAAGAACGGGCTCACGGTACGTGTTCCCGGGTTGGCTTGTGTAAAGCGCAGTGGCTATACAGATTGCCGTGGCAGCACGGATCTGACGCTTGGCCAGCAAACC
>NZ_LWEZ01000131.1:0-933 GCF_001634945.1 Alcanivorax sp. HI0044 | reverse complement strand
CAGGTGGCAGCGATACAAGTGAAAGCCGTTTTTCATCACCTGCAAGCGCTCTCCCACTACAACCCGCACACCGCTCTCTTCAAGGGTTTCCCGATACGCCGTGCACTNGGCCAACTCCCCCGGCTCCAGGGTTCCACCGGGTACACCCAGCTTTCCACCCCAGCGATGGCTGATCAGCAACACCTGCTGATCACGAACAATCAGGCAGCCGGCATTGGCCCGCCGGTCATCTTCCTGGCCGGGCACACGGGGACAGTCCGCCAGCGCCTGCAGCGACGGCAGCAAAACAGAAAGGAGAAGCAGGGAACGGAATATTGTCATGGCTACAGCCTGCCCCGAGACGATGACAGTGTCATGGAATGTTGGCGGCCGGCGGCGGCTTCACCGCAATAACCGCTTAGCTAATCAACGGCAGCCGATGCTCCCGGGTGGCCGCGACAACCTCATCAGGAATGACAATTTCCGTGGCCAAAGGCAGGTGATCCGACAGCAGGCAGTCGGCGAGCACACGGGTGTGGCGACTCTCCAACTCCGGCGATAACAGGATGTGGTCGATATGACGATCCGGGGCCCAGCTGGGATAGGTATTGAGGTTATCCGCCTGCACCGTCTGCAAGCCCAGGGCTGCCAACGGCGAATTGTCCAGATGATCCAGGCGACAATTGAAATCACCCATCATCACCACGTACTTGTAGTCCGCCAACAAGCGGGACAGGTAGGACAACTGGGTATTACGCACCTTTTCACCCAGCGCCAAGTGCGCCACAACCACAACCAACGGCTGAATCGGGTGACCGTACTTGATCACGATCGCTCCGCGACCGGGCAACCCGGGCAAACGGTGATCGGTGATTTCAAACGGTTGGTGCCGGCTGAGAAAGCCATTACTGAACTGGCCAAGGCGGCCAAGGTTGCGGTTCAACTGCTGGTGCC
>NZ_LWEZ01000130.1:0-564 GCF_001634945.1 Alcanivorax sp. HI0044 | reverse complement strand
GCTTGTATTTCATGATTTGTAGCAGGAAATCGCTGTAGTCCGGGTAATCTTCCAGCAGCGGTTTGTCTGGCACCTTCAGCGCGTGGCCGCAAGGCGTATGTGACTCCTCGGCCTGAACCGGAGTCAGCAAGAAAACACTGCACAGGCCGATGGCCAGGGCTCGAAAGTGCATTGTCGTATCCCGTTGTTGTTGTTTTCCCCTGTGTTTTCAGGGGCTTGGGGTTAACGACGCTTTTTGTAAGCGTTTGTAGCGTTTTGTTTTATCTGAGCATACGTCCGTCGCCGGCAGATAGCAATGGATATGCCTTGAGGTTGCCCCCTGCAATGGGATAGAATCGCGCGCTTCCTGCGTCTCCCCCGGTTTTCGGGGCGGGGATGCAGGTCTCCTTGCTTCACCGTGCGTTGATCATGATCACGGCGGGAAGCTGAATTGGCGTCGTGAGGCGTCGCAACCGTAAGGAGCTAACATGCGTCATTACGAAGTTGTGTTCCTGGTTCACCCGGACCAGAGCGAACAGGTCTCTGCCATGGTCGAGCGCTACAGCGCGATCGTGACCGATGGCA
>NZ_LWEZ01000129.1:0-1892 GCF_001634945.1 Alcanivorax sp. HI0044 | reverse complement strand
GTGTGCCGCTAGCTCGGTCTTTTCCAGTTTCGTCCACTCGGACAGCCCGTTGCGCCAGACAATGGCGCCATGGGTGATTTCCCCGCTCGTGATCAAGCCGATCATTTCCTGTTCAGAAAACCCGCCTTTGCGTTGGCCAGCACTTTCGTAGAACCACGGTTTCTGTGTTTCTGTTGCTTCCATGTTGGACCTCATTTCATTTTTCTTGGTGATTTTGGGAGGCATAAGGGGGCAGCTAACCGTCCTGGCTAGCCGACTGTGACAGACCACGTTCCCCCAACGTGATTTAGGCCCGAACGAGGTTCGGGCTCCCGGCACGGCAAAAGTATTGCAGTGCGACACTTTGCGAGTCAAGTTAGGCGATACGACACAGGTATGGCTCTGCCGTAGCGTTGCTTCATCTGATTTGGTGGAGTGGGCGTGATGAGTTTTCCCAAGCGCCTGAAAGCGGCCCGGTTGGCATTGGGGCTGACTCAGGAACAGTTGGGCTTTGAGTTGGATGTCACCAAATCCACGGTTTCCGCTTGGGAGAATGGTCGTGACGCTCCAGGCTTTCGTCTGCTTCCTGCCCTGAAACAGGTGCTAGGTGTTTCGCTTGATTACCTGATTTGTGGTGATGAAGCGGGTGGGATCGCCGATCCTGCGGGTGCCTACGGCGCGGAAGTCCGCAGTGAAGCTGAAGCGCATCTGCTCAAGCGTTACCGCAAACTTTCTCGCAGCCGCCAGGAAGGCCTGAAGGCCCTTCTGGATTAACCGGCAGACTGCTTGCCTGCCAGCTTATTGCTGAGTCCAGAAGTCGATTGGGCAAGGGAGTCCTTGGTTTGAGTGGCTCTCTCGCCAGAAAACTCCTCCATCACCTGTAACCCCTCATCTTCCCCATACTCGAACCAGGCATTCATCAGCCCGGCCTGAGCAACCTTGTCCAGCTCCGTCTGGTGAATCCCCAGATTCTCTCGCCCCTTCGCTTCCTCCCTGGCGTGGGTGACGGCTTCTTTCAGGGTCTGATCTGCCCGCAGGGTCAGATCCACGTAGTAGATCGGTGCCCGGTGACTCTGGGTAGTGCTCTTGCCGCGCAGCTTCAGTTCCAGCGGCAGGGTGGCCAGGTTGCCGCTACTGATGGCGTGGAAGTAGCGCAGTCGTGCTGCCAGCGTGCGGATGCTGTTATAGCCGGTGGTGCGGAACACAAAACAGCCCAGTTCATCGTCATTCCCGATGCGGACATAAAGACGGCCATAGGGCTTGCACAGCCCATGGCTGCCGTAGTCGCACAGATCTGGGGAGGGGCAGTCTAGTGACGACAGGCCATTCTCGGTATGGCGTCGGCATGCCTCCCCGTTGCCTGCACACAGCGGCCTGCCGCTCTTGCGGTCGAAGAAGGTGTATTCCGCCCGTAGATTCAGGTCCGGATCGTTGAAGGGCAGGGTGATTGGGATGCTACGGAGTTTATTGCCCTTGGTGTCCTGGCGCAGGGCCTCATCCAGCGGGTGGGGCAGCCAGCCTTCCTTGGTCTGGATCTGGGTGGTGATGGTGAACTGATCGTCTTTCTCGGGCAGACGCTTGCCGTTCTTCTCCACCATGCGACCGATGCTGATGCGACCGATCACGGGTGGGGTGATCGCGAGTCCTTTGATCATGGGATTCTCCTGATGGCAACTGGCATAGACGCAGCCGGGCCAAGCCCGGCTGTTATGCTGTGAGTCGTAGAGGTTTAAGCATTGGGGCGAACCAGGAAGCGACGGCTCCCGGCCTTGTGCTTGGGGTACTGTTTGAGCAGGTCAGGCTGATCCTGCAGCAGGGCTTTCGTGTCCAGGCTGGTGGAGTCCTTGCTGCGCTTCCAGGTCACGGAGCCCTCGGTGAAGGTGGCCTTGCTGGCCAGCCCCATGGTCTGCTGG
>NZ_LWEZ01000128.1:0-1586 GCF_001634945.1 Alcanivorax sp. HI0044 | reverse complement strand
GTGTTGGTTTTCCAGGTGCCTTACTTGCACCAGTTGCCGGCCACCCGGCAGTTGGAAATCGAATTACAGCAGGTCTTGATGGCAGGGCTGGATTATACGCGGGAGCAATATTCCCTGAATGCCCAGCAGCACACCTTGTACCTGATGACCACTTCCGTTGCCGGCACGCTGATGCACCTGGTGCTGGTGGCCCCGCCAGCCATGGACCCGGAAGGCATACTGGATGCGCTGGCAGAAAAAATGACAGCCTGGCTGATTGAGGGTTGAGGTTTTTATTGCCCAGTCTGTACACACTAATGATAAGTGATTGAGTGAAACCGGGAGCCCGATGAAAACAGTTTTAATACTGGTAGACGTGCAGAACGTGTACTACACAACACGGCAGGCGTTTAACCGCCGATTCGATTACAACAAGTTCTGGTCCACCGTGACGTCAGAGGGGCAGGTAGTGAAAGCCATCGCCTATGCCATCGACCGGGGCGATAAAAAGCAGCGTGAATTCCAGAACATCCTGCGTGCGATTGGTTTTGAGGTGAAACTGAAACCGTTTATTCAACGGTCCGATGGTTCTGCCAAAGGCGACTGGGATGTGGGTATCGCCATTGATGCGCTGGAATATGCTGCGGAGGTGGACTGCGTGGTGCTGGTGTCCGGTGATGGTGATTTCGATTTGCTGGTGGATAAGCTGCGCGTGGACAAGGGCAAGCACGTGGATGTCTATGGCGTCGCGCCACTGACCGCAGATTCATTGGCTCGCGCTGCCAGCCGGTTTATTCCGATAGAAGGCGAGCTTTTATTGTAAGGGCGTTCCTTTCTATCGGTGGCGGTGTAATGGTCGGTAGTGGTGTCTTCGCGCAATTTGCTACTCTGTGCAGCTAACCTGCCAGGAGCCCCCAATGTCAGAAGCCGCCCTTGAAGCCTTGTCCGATATGATCACCGAAGCGCATACGCGCATCCAGCAAGCTTACGAGCATATTAATCCGGTGGTCGGTGTGCGCCGCGGCATGCGCGATGTGGGCATTCCTGCCGATGCCATGACCATCGATTGCCTGCAGACCCGCGGGCGGATTCTGCTGATATTGCACGATGAGCAGCCCGGTGTGCTGCTTTACCAATTCGGAACCATGGACGCGGATGCAGGCGATGATTTCCAACCGGTGAACTTGTCCGAGGTGAGCGCGGATACGCTATTCGTGTGGATGAAGGATTACTTTTCCGCCTGAATCAGCAGGTAAATACCGGGATTATTCGCCCAGCGTCAAAAAGGGCACCAGTGTCACCAATATCAATATTGTGACGGCGATCAGCACGCCCAGCGCGCGCCCGGGTTGATCGCGCAAGCGGCCAGCCAGCGTTGGCACGGTGCCATCGCGCCGGGCTTCCTCAAACCGTTCCCTTTCCCGCCGGGTGCGTTGTTCCTGATAGCCTTCCATCAGTACCTTGGCGCGCTCGCGGTCCTGCGGGTTGGTGAGCCAGATGCCCCCGGAAGAAATCCCCCACAGGCTCGGCGTGGTTTCGTAGAACGGGATCTGCTGCTCATTCAACAGGGTGCGCACTTCCTCGGCTTCGTCGTCCGGAACCTGGCG
>NZ_LWEZ01000127.1:0-1257 GCF_001634945.1 Alcanivorax sp. HI0044 | reverse complement strand
CCTATACGCTGGTAAAGATCATCCGACGAACCGTTATTGGTAATCAGGCTGCGGGCCAGCGCCGTCGCTTCGTCGATATAGGCGGTAAAATTGCGTCGCAATTCTTCCACACCAGCGGAAAGCGTTGGATCGGTGCGTCGAATGTCACCCAGCCGCTGCTCGAAGGCCGCCGCCCTGGACTGAGCTTCTTCCAACAGGTCCGGGTCCGCCTGGGTTATGGCCGCGATGTAGGATTCGCTAATAGCGATAAAATCCACATTATTCGCATTGATCAACTCAAGAACCGGGAAGTCCTGGCTTTCAATCCGCTTGAGATGATCGATATTGGTTTCGGCGATGTAGAAGCTGTAGGCCGCGTAGACCACAAACAGCACAATCCCCAGCCCGGCTACAGACAAGATCTTCAGCCGCACGGACAGGTTCTGGAACCAGTTCATTGAGATAGCCCTCATGCCTTTTCCGGCTTGTTGTTATCCAGGCCCCTTTGCAGGGCTAAGACTAAAGTGTGAGGCTACCAGAAACTGACAGAAAGCGGCAATAAATCACATGAATAGCGCAGGCTAGAAAGCTGATTTTTCAGGGATAAAACAGGCCAAACCGACAAAGAAAGCGCAATAAAATGCACTTGCAAGCGCGCAAAGCTGATGCCGGGCGGTGCCTTAAACTAGCCACCCGGCAGACGAGCACAATGGGTCAACAGGCTGAAATGCCGGCGCGATGGAATAAGAGAAGAGGAGCAAGAGAAGTTGGTGCGGGTAGCCGGACTTGAACCGGCATGACCTAATGGTCGACAGATTTTAAGTCTGTTGTGTCTACCAATTTCACCATACCCGCAGGAAGATCATCGTGCGCGTTAAGCGTGAAATAAAAACAGGGACAGGTTAAGCGACTGTTTCTATTTATCTTTCTGTTGAAATGACGACTCAAGCTGTGCCTGTCACTTCATCGCCCGTGTGGGTCGGTAATTGGAGGCGCGGGTCGGAATCGAACCGGCGTTAACGGAGTTGCAGTCCGCTGCATGACCACTCTGCCACCGCGCCATTTAACTGTTTCACCAAGAAAAAACCTCGGCATAACCGAGGCTTTCAGAATCTTGGAGCGGGAAACGAGATTCGAACTCGCGACCCCAACCTTGGCAAGGTTGTGCTCTACCAGCTGAGCTATTCCCGCTTTTTTCCGCAGCGAAGACACGCTTCGTTGCGGGAAAGAATTCTACTCATCACCCCTCGGGTGTCAACCCGGCATCGGGTGTTTTTT
>NZ_LWEZ01000126.1:0-1034 GCF_001634945.1 Alcanivorax sp. HI0044 | reverse complement strand
CTGCCGTTAAATGCCTCCATTCGTTTTCATTGATTTCAGGAAGGGTATGCCATGCGTATGACATTTTTGCTCCTGCTCGCCACCGCGCTGCTGGCAGGCTGCGACGACCCGGACGCGCCGGCAAAGCCCGCTGACAAACCGGCCTCCACCGACAAGAGCGACGCCGCACAAACCGGTGCCGCCCCGGAAATTCTGGTGCGAATCGTCCATACCCTGAATAAAACCGATGAGCAGTGTGACGCTGACGGCTGCCCGAAAGTGGACCTGCAATGGCTTACCTTTGAGAACCAGCCCGCACTGAACGACGCCATCACCCAGAACCTGGCCGCCATGCTGATTCAGGATGAAGGCAACGCCACCCACGATGGCACCATCGAAGGGCTGGCCGATGCGTTTCTGCAAGATGCGTCCGACATGGCCATGGCCTCGGAGCAGGGCTGGGAGCTCAATGCCACGGTGAAAAAACAGGGCCGACGCGGCGACCTGGTAACCCTGTCCATGGAAACCTATGAATACACCGGCGGTGCCCACGGCCTGCCCAGCGTGCAGTACTTTCACTGGGACCTGGCCAAACAGCAAAGCGTAAAACCGGGCGACCTGCTGGTGCCCGGCCAACAGTCTGCCTTCTGGGAAAAAGCCCGCGAACAACACACCGCCTGGCTGGACGAGGAAAACCTGGACCAGGCTTTCCGTGACAGCTGGCCGTTCGACAAGACCGATAACGTCTTCTTCAGTGACGAAGGGATGGTGCTGCAATACAACGTGTACCACATCGCGCCTTACGCCATGGGCCAGCCTACCCTGACGATTCCCTATGCGGAGCTGGAAGGCATTGTGCGCGGGCAATATTTGCCACAGCAGTGACAAGTTACGAGAAGCGAGTTTCGAAGAGCGAATATCAAAACAACCCGGCTCTCATGTTTTTGACTTTCGAAACTCGCTTCTCGTCACTCGCAACGGTTTCCCTCTCCTACGCCGCCACCAACGCTAACAGAAACACCAGCTCCGCCAGAATCACGCTGGCGCCCAACGCA
>NZ_LWEZ01000125.1:0-7413 GCF_001634945.1 Alcanivorax sp. HI0044 | reverse complement strand
GGGCACCACCGGCTCCGCATTCGGGGCCTGAATGGCCAGGTTGCCGAATACGGCCATGCCCGGGGTTAGATCTTTCGAATTCAGGCTTGCCCGCAGGGTGAATGTTCGGGCGGCCGGGTCATTCACCGGCACAATAGCCGTTATCTTCGCGGCCATGGTCCGTTCGCCGGCTGCCTGGGTTTGGGTGCCTGCCTTTTCCTGACGAATCGTAAGCGGGGTGCCTGTATTGATCTGGGAGTAATAACGCTGAGGCACCGCGAAATCTGCATGCAGAGAACCTGTACCCACCAACTCAAGCACTGGCGTACCGGGCACCACCCATTCGCCCACCTCGGTCAGCTTGGCGCTGATAACCCCCGGAAACGGCGCTTTCAGAGTGTGGCGCTGAAGCAACGCTTGCTGGCGGCCCACCTCGGCCTGACTGGCCGCCAGAGCCGCCTTGCTGGCCTCCACCTGGGATTCCAGACTGCGGACTTCGCTGGCGGCGATACTGCGGCGAGCAATCAGGCTACTGGCTTCATCCAATTGCCGCTGTAAATCCGCCAGCGTGGTTGCCTGCTGTTTATGGCTGGCTTTTGCCTGTTGCAAGGTTAGCCGGTTAATCTCGGCGTCCAGCGTCAGCAGCACGTCGCCAGACTCAACCCGGGAGCCGATATCTACGTTCAATTTGCTCACCAGGCCAGCCACTGAGGCAGAGAGCCGGGCGGACTGATCGGCTGCCAGGGTGCCATTGATCAGCAGTTCACGAACCGGTTTCTGCATTTCCACTGTGGCGACGGAAACCGGTACCGGATTGGCCTGCGTTATCAGTGGCAGGCAAAAAGAGACAAGCAGGCAGAAACGCAGCGCGAGCATAGACAGCAGAAACTCCGGCAGTAGAACAGTGTAATGGCGATAGCACCCAGACTAACGCGATTTAACTGGCCGGGGCGTCCAGATGCAAATACTAACCGTTAATGATTACAAGCTTTGCGTTGTGTGGGCGCTCTAGAGGAGCGTGGTGGATAACCCAACGGGAATTTCGTTGTGTGCCCATAACACCCATTGATACGCATAATGTATATTATGTTAAATAGAGTAATTGCCGTTATGGTTACATCTTTATTGGTCCACCCTCGCCACTGATTCGTACGCAACAGTTGTTGCGTCTGTCGTAAGCATTTCGAGTAGGATTGCTGACAGAGGAAATTACTTCCTTCAGCAACCCGTTCCTAGTGCATGCCTGGAGACCTTGTGGCCCAAGACACTCCTAGCCTGATCCAGGGCTCCATTACCCGCGCGCTGTTGACCCTGGCGATTCCGATTGTCTTCGCGAATCTTCTGCAGACGGCCTACCAGCTTACCGACACGTTCTGGGTCGGCCGACTGGGGGCGGATGCCGTTGCTGCGGTGTCGCTCAGCTTCCCCGTTTTGTTTTTCCTTATCTCGTTGGGAATTGGCCTTGCCGTTGCCGGAACAATTCTGGTTGCCCAGAACAAGGGGCGCGGTGATCTGGATGCGGTCAACCATGTGGCCGCACAGGCATTGATGGGCGTAATCGCCCTCTCCTTATTGCTCGCTGCCATTGGCTATTTTATTGCGGCACCGCTGGTGGCGTTTCTCGGTGCATCGGCATCCGTGCAGCCCCACGCCACGTCCTATCTACAGGTGTCTTTTCTCGGGCTGCCGTTCATGTTTGCCTATGTGATTTTTCAGTCGCTGATGCGTGGCGTCGGGGATGTAAAGACACCTTTACTGATCGTTGCGGGGACGGTGCTGCTTAATTTTGGGCTCGATCCGTTGCTGATTCTTGGTTATGGCCCGGTGCCGGCCCTTGGCGTTAGTGGCGCGGCAGCCGCAACCCTGGCTACCCAGGGCCTGGCCGCGGTGATCGGTTTGTTTATGCTGTTCTCGGGGCGCTATGGCATTCAGCTTGCCCGTTTGCACATGCGCCCGGATTTGCCCATGTTGTGGCAGTTGTTCCGGCTGGGGCTGCCTGCCGCCGTGGAACAGGCAACCCGGGCACTGGGGCTGATGCTAATGACCATCCTGGTGGCCGGGTTCGGCACCGTTGCGCTGGCCGCTTACGGCATTGGGTCGCGGATGCTGAGTTTTGTGATTATTCCAGCGCTGGGTCTCTCACAAGCCACCTCCACGGTGGTGGGGCAAAACGTGGGCGCCGGGCAGCTGGAACGCGCGGAACACACGACGTACCTCAGCGGCGCACTGGCACTGACGAGCTTGACGTTGGTTGGGGTGGTCAGTTTCTTCCTTGCCGCGCCGCTGGTTGAGCTGTTCGTGCCCGGCGAGGTCGCAGTTATCGAAGAAGGCGCCCGCTTTGTTCGCATCACCGCCCTCTCCTACGGCCTGCTCGGCGCCCAGATTGTGGTCACCGGAGCCTTTCGCGGCTCGGGCAACACGCTCGCCGCCATGGCCATCGCCTTGATTTCCCTTTGGGTGTTGCAGTTCCCGATTGCCTGGTTACTCACAGAGCGCACGCAACTGGGCGTGGCCGGAGTGTGGATTTCCTATCCGGTTCAAGCCTTTCTGTCGGCGCTGGTTGCCTGGGTATGGTTTAAACGCGGTACCTGGAAGCAGAAAAATCTGGTGGGAAGAACCCCTGAAGAAACCAAGGTGGCTCAGTATCCCACCGACACGGTAATGGATACCAACGGGGGCTGAGCCAGCCCTGAGTCCTGCTGTGCCTTATTCGACCGGACGGCTGGTGTGCGCAAACCGGTACGTCATATTGAACTGTACCCGCGGCGCCTCGCTGCGGTCTCCACCCTGATTGTCACGCAATCCGTATGACAGCTCCGCACCATAGCTCAAGGCTGGCGTGTATTGATGTACCGCTGTCAGTGTCCCGTAGCGGGTGCGCCGCAGCGCCTCGGCCGGCAAGGCAGTGTCGGACTCGATAGTGACTTCCCCGGCGACCATGGCCAGGGTCCAGGCGGGATTGAGCTGCCACTGAGAACCCAGATAGCCGCCTTGTGCCAGCAGAGGCTGCAGATCCCTGCCGGCGTAGACATAGCCGTCCATGCCGCTGTCGCCAAAGCCGGACAGGTCATTGTAGTAATGCGCCATGCCCTGACCGTAACTGCCATTGGCAAGCAGTTTGACGTTGTCGCTAACGTTGATGGCGGCACTGGCCACGCCACCCGTTGCGCTGGCAAATTGCTGGTCGCCATCCGCGAATTCCACACCGATTTCACGGTTCACCACACCCAGCTTGATGTGCCCGGCGGGCAAGCCCTGTTTCCAGGTAGCGATGGCATCGGGTCTGCGACCCGCAGCGCTGGTCGCGTTGGTGGGATCGTAGACTTCACTGTTCGGATCTTCCAGGGCCAGGGTCAAGCGCTCTCCCTGCCAGCGCACACCGGTTTGACGCGCAAAGATGGCACTATTGGGGCCCTGAGCATCCAGCGTGAGCGGCCAGGCAGCGCCATCCAGCAAGGCGGTGAAGCCGTAACCTGCACGCAACGGCCCGTTTTCAAAATAAAAATCGCGGATACGCAGCTCATACCGGTCCAGGCTGCCGAACAGGTCCATGGCAAAGACCATGTGCGGGCCGCTATCCTCTCCCACCTGAAAGCCAAAGCGGCTGTTCTTGGCACTCATGACGAAATTCTGCTGATCCGTGTCGCCACCGGGAATCGTGCTGGGAATCAGTAGTTCGTCGAAGCCGGCATCCTTGTCATCATAGATGGCGTCAACGCTGACGCTGCCGAATACGGTGAGCGGCGGCCAATTCAATGAGGACGAGTCGGCCTCATCGCCGAGACGGGATTTGAGCTGGTCGAGCTCGGATTGCAGACGACGGATTTCAGCCTGGGTGTTGTCCCCATGGGCGGCGCTGGTCAGTGCGGCAAGGCTGAAAGCAGTCATCCAGGCGGTGGTTTTCACCCTGGACATGAAGATCTCCTGAAGGTCCACCGGATCACGGTGGGCGCTCAAAGTGGCATCGCCCTTTCCTCTGCCCAGCCTTGTGAGCGGGGTAAATTCGGTCTGGCGACGCGTGGAAGGCGCGCAGGATACGGAACTGTTGGGGTGGCAACCACTAAACGTGCTGTTTATTGGTGCATAAAAGGTAAAAAATTGACGGGCGGAATGAAACTAGCTGCATTGAATTGCCAAGAACCGCGAGGTCGCGTCAGCAAGGATGCCCGGGCTGGCCTTGCGCCATCCCGGGGCGCCTCCGCTCTGTTTATTTGCTCAGCTGGCGCATTGCTTTCTCAAGCCCTTCAATGGTCAGCGGGAACATATGGTGTTCGCAGAGCTGTTTGATCCACTGGGTGGAGGTGGTCATCTGCCAGGCGCGTTCCGGTTCCGGGTTCAGCCACACTACTTTCTCATAGGTGTCGGTGACTCGCTGAAACCAGACAGCGCCAGGCTCTTCGTTCCAGTGTTCCACGCTACCGCCCACCGAGTTGACCTCGTAGGGGCTCATGGCCGCGTCACCCACAAAGATCACCTTGTAGTCGCTGCCATACTTGTGCAGCACGTCCCAGGTGGAGATTTTCTCGTCCCAGCGACGGCGATTATCTTTCCAGACGTACTCATAGATGAAGTTGTGGAAGTAGAAATACTCCATGTGCTTGAACTCTGCGCGGGCAGCGGAGAACAGCTCTTCGCACAGCTTCACATAGGGGTCCATGGAACCACCGATATCAAAGAAGATCAGCACTTTGACGCGGTTTTCCTTTTCCGGGCGCATCTTGATGTCGAGCAGCCCGGCGTTACGGGCGGTGGACGAAATGGTGTCGTCCATGTCCAGCTCTTCATCGCGACCGGTGCGGGCAAACTTGCGTAGACGACGCATGGCCAGCTTGATGTTGCGGGTGCCCAGCTCCACGGAATCATCCAGATTGCGGAACTCCCGTTTCTCCCAGACTTTCACGGCTTTCTTGTTCCGTGAAGGGCCAGTCATGCGAACCCCTTCGGGGTTTTCGCCGTAACCACCGAACGGGCTGGTGCCGCCGGTGCCAACCCACTTGTTGCCGCCCTGGTGACGTTTTTCCTGCTCTTCAAGCCGCTTGCGCAGCTCGTCCATGATTTTTTCCAGGCTGCCGAGCCCCTTGAGCTTCTCGAATTCCTCCGGGCTCAGGTTCTTTTCCAGCTCTTTGCGTAGCCACTCATCGGGGATCACCTTGCTGAGCCAGTCCGGCTCCAGGTTTTCCAGGCCTTCAAAGTAGTTGGCAAACGCCTGATCAAAGCGGTCATAGTACTTTTCGTCTTTCACCATGACCGCCCGGCTCAGGAGGTAGAAATCCTCAATGGAGCCAAACGCCACATGCGCATGCAGCGCATCGAATAAATCCAGCAGCTCGCGCAGGGTGACAGGCACCCGGTAGCGACGCAGATTTTCGAAAAAACCAATAAGCATAGTCTGCCCGTGGACCGGTTAGCTTTCGCGGCGATTCATGAACGCCAGACGCTCGAGGAGCTGTACATCCGATTCGTTCTTGAGCAACGCGCCGTACAGGGGCGGAATCGCGCTCTTGGTGTCACGGCTACGCAGGATATCTTCCGGAATATCGTCGGCCATCAACAGCTTGAGCCAGTCGATCAGCTCGCTGGTGGAGGGTTTCTTCTTCAGGCCCGGCACCTTGCGCAGATCAAAGAAGATTTCCAGCGCTTCACTCACCAGGTTCTTTTTGATCTCGGGGAAATGCACATCCACGATGGCCTGCATGGTCGCCGCATCGGGGAAGTTGATGTAATGGAAGAAGCAGCGGCGCAGGAAGGCGTCCGGCAGCTCTTTCTCATTGTTGGAGGTAATGATCACGATCGGGCGCTGTTCTGCCTTGATCAGTTCGCCGGTTTCATAAACAAAGAACTCCATCCGATCCAGCTCCTGGAGCAGATCGTTGGGGAATTCGATATCGGCCTTGTCGACCTCGTCGATCAGCAGGACCACCTGACCTTCATGGGTAAAGGCTTCCCAGAGCTTGCCCTTCTTCAGGTAGTTGGACACATCCTCGACCCCTTCGGCGCCGAGCTGGGAATCACGCAGGCGCGATACTGCATCGTATTCATACAGGCCCTGCTGTGCCTTGGTGGTGGACTTCACGTTCCACGACAGCAGTGGCAGGCCCAGGGATTCAGCGACCTGTTCGGCCAGCAGCGTTTTGCCGGTGCCGGGCTCGCCCTTGATAAGCAGCGGGCGCTTGAGGGCAATGGCTGCGTTCACGGCCATTTTCAGGTCATCTGTGGCCACATATTGGTCAGTACCCTGAAACTGCATGAAATTCTCCAAACTGAACAGTTAATGGAACGGGTGATCAGGCGGCACACTCTAGCAATCCAGTGGCGCCGGGCAAAGGGCTATAATAGCCAAGGAAACAGTGATTTGCGTCAACAGATCGTCAACCGGCCTGTTCACAACGCAGCCCCTCGCCGTCCTAAACGCTTGTTCTGACGCGCCACACGGTGTGCCATAATTCGCGCCATGAATTTGCTGCTGCTGCATCCAGACCAACACCTGTACGACGCCCTCTGGCGCCTGAATGCCCGCCAATGTGATCATGTGCGCACGGTGCTCAAGCTGGCCGAGGGGCAGCAATGTCGAGCCGGACTGTTGGGCGAAAGCACAGGCTTTGCCACTATAAAGTCAATAAAAAACAATGAAGTATTGGTTGAATTTAAACCAGAATCTCAACCAATGCCCCCCTTGCCGCTTTCCTTGTTGATGGCCCTGCCCCGGCCCAAAATGCTCAAACGCATTCTCATTGATGCCACCAGCCTCGGCATTAAACGCATTGTGCTGATCAACAGCTGGAAGGTGGACAAGAGCTACTGGCAAACCCCCAACCTGAAAGCCGACCTGTTGCGCGAGAAGATGATCCTCGGGCTGGAGCAGGCACGAGATACCCGGTTGCCAGAGCTGATTCTGGCCCCCCGCTTTAAACCCTTTGTGGAAGATTCACTGGGTAAATGGGCCGGTAGTGGCCAGCGCATCCTTGCTCACCCAGGGGATGATTACCCCACCCTTCCCTGTGACCTGAGCGAGCCAGTCACACTGGCCGTGGGCCCGGAGGGAGGCTGGACGGATTATGAAGTGGATATGCTGCAGCGACAGGGATTTGCCTGTCACCGTTTCGGAGCAAGAATCTTACGCGTGGAAACGGCATTGCCAGCATTGGTCGGCCGGCTGATGAGGCTGCCGTAGCAGCATGCCCTGCAGCCGAACCGCATACGAATCACGGCCTCGACTGCAAAGACAGGAAAGGTGCTAGGGAACCTCTGAAAAACTCCTTGCATGCTCAGCGTGGCCTGAAGCGTGCAGCTGTTGCGTCTTGTCTTGATGGTCAGGGTGGCTCCCTTTCCGAGAGGCAAGGCGCAGCAGATGTGCGCTTCAGGCCACGCCCTTCGGGTCATTCAGGCTGGCCCGCACTCGTTGTTGCGCTTTTTCGATGGATGGACATATCTCGA
>NZ_LWEZ01000124.1:0-768 GCF_001634945.1 Alcanivorax sp. HI0044 | reverse complement strand
CCCAGCTGCTCGATAAAACGACCATCACGGGCGTTACGGCTATCAGCAACAACGATGCTATAGAACGGGCGCTTCTTGGAACCGCCGCGAGCGAGACGAATAATTACCATGGTTTACGTACCTTTTTATCAATCCGGTTTCCCGGCCCGGCCATCGAAAAGGACAGCCTGACCATCGTATCCGCTTGAAAGCCACCCGTGAAAAGCACGGAGAGGCCGCGAAGGGCGCGAATTATACAGGGAGATGCACCACGCAACAAGCTCCGCGCAACACGGTTTCACAGCCCCCCAAACGCAACGCGGACAGAGAGGTGGAGTCCCCACCCGCTCTGCCCGCGTTGTTTCATGAAGCGTGCAGCGTGATGCACTACCTCACATCGGCGGCATGCCGCCTGGGCCGCCCATGCCGCCCGGGGGCATGCCGCCACCCGGACCGCCCTGGCCGCCGCCGCCCATCATGCCTTCCATGCCTCGCATCATGTTCTTCATGCCACCCTTGGTGCGCATCTTCTTCATCATCTTGGCCATCATCTTCTGCTGCTTGATGAGGCGGTTCAGGTCCTGAATCTCCAGACCTGCGCCAGCGACAATGCGCTTCTTGCGAGAGCCTTTAAGCAGATCCGGGTTACGGCGCTCTTTGGGGGTCATGGAATCAATCAGGGCCTCCATGTGCTTCATCTGTTTCATGGCAGCCGGATCCTGGGCCGCTTCCATCATCCCGCCCATGCCCGGCAGCTTGTCGAGCAGGCCGGCCATGCCGCCCATATTA
>NZ_LWEZ01000123.1:0-849 GCF_001634945.1 Alcanivorax sp. HI0044 | reverse complement strand
GGTCGCCTGTATCGCCATGCTGACCCGCAGCCATGCGCCCTGGCGGTTGATGTTGTTGCTGCCGGTGTTGATGGCCGTGGCGGGTGCGGTGCTGGTTCTGCAGTTGTCACTCATTGCCCCGCTGGCATACCTGAGTTTTGTTCCGCTCTACACCTTGTTGGTTATCCCTGCGGCATTGCTGGGGACGCTGCTCCAGCAGCCCTGGTTGTTGGGGGCTGCCGCCACCGGGGTGGAATTTTCCGTGTGGGTCATGATGTGGCGGCGAATCTGGGCGTGCCGTCATGGCTCAGGCTGCCGTCCATGCCCGCAGGTATCGTCCTGATGATTGGGGTGATGTTGCTGCTGATGCCATTTTTGCCATTTCCTCGACGTTTGCTGCCGCTTTTCCTGCTGCCCTGGTTGACGCAGAAGCCGGCAACACTGGCGCCGGGGGAGTGGTCACTGACGGCTTTTGATGTGGGGCAGGGGCTGGCATTGGCAATACGTACCCGTGAGCACCTGCTGATTTATGATGCCGGGCCGTCCTGGCCCGGTGGCAGCATGGCGGCCCAGAGTATGAGGCCGTGGCTGTCGGTCACGGGGCAGCAGGTAGACCGCACGGTGATCAGCCATGGCGACAATGACCATGCCGGCGGGCTGACTGACTTGCCGGCACCAGGCCTGTTGCTCAGCGGCGAGCCGCACAGGGTGCCAGGCAGCCAATTATGCCAGGCCGGTGATCAGTGGCGCTGGGACGGCGTGATCTTCACGGTGCTGTGGCCCCGCGAGCCAGGGCCGGCCGGGAACGGCGCCAGCTGTGTGCTGCATGTTGATGGGCCATTTGGTTCCGCCCTGTTGCCTGGCGATATC
>NZ_LWEZ01000122.1:0-901 GCF_001634945.1 Alcanivorax sp. HI0044 | reverse complement strand
ATCTGGACAGAGATGGGGCCCGGTTCGCCGCGGTGATCCAACCGTTGGCGAGACTTTCGAGAGTTCCACAGACGGGTGTCCGAGGTCACCATTTCCGACACCAGCAGGCCGGCTCCCAGGTCCCTGCACAAACGCCGGAAAGGGCGATCCGTGACGCCGGCCATGGGGGCCAGAATCAGGGAATTGGGCAGGTTATAGGGTCCGATCTGCATGGCGCCGGGCTTGGGGTGTCTAAAAGGGGAGACAATGATAGAGATCGACGGCCCGGGATGAAAGGGCAGCCTGCCATGAGCTGACGGGCTGCCGATGGATTGCTGTTGTGCGGCTGGATGCGGTTAGCGCTGACTGATCTGGTCGCGGGGCTGCGGGGCCGGAAGCAGGCGCAGGTTGTAGTTCACCGCCTTGTCACCCGGGTCCACGATTTCCAGAGAAATATGCAGCGGGGTGCGCGTGGGCATGGTTTCCATGCCGAGCAGATCCCCTTGCAGGTATTCCTGTGGGGTGAAGCGCCGGCTGGCAACGGGGCCGCCATTGAGAGCGCTGAAGCTCAGTTCCAGTTCCGGGAAGGGCTGGGGGTACTTGGCTTCATTGAACAGGATGGCGTCCACAATCAGGGCGTTGGCGTAATCCGGATGGCTGCGTACCACCAGGTTGGCGCCGCGCAGCTGGGTGATGTCTGAGCGGCTGGGCAATTGGCAGCCAAGTACATCACAGGCTTGCTGGTACATTGGGCGCCATTGCGGGCTACGGGCCAGGTCATCGAAGTTGAAGAAGGCGTATTGGCCGATCAGCACAACCAGAGCGATGACTGACAGAGACGTCCACTTGGCCAGGCCGCCCCAGTCCCGGCGCTGGCGGAAATGGTTGTCACGTTCGCGCACGGGCTTGCCGATGGGAACGG
>NZ_LWEZ01000121.1:0-828 GCF_001634945.1 Alcanivorax sp. HI0044 | reverse complement strand
AACAAGGAGTGTTCAATGCATCGCGCTTTACTGTTGGTTGTTCTGGTCCTGTTTGGCAACACCGCCATCGCACAAAGCTGGTACAAAGTGGAAGTGCTGGTGTTTGCTCAAAACAACGCCAGCAGTGAAGAAATCTGGGCCACCGGTCTGCAGCCTCACTATGCCTCACAGGCCGTGCCCATTGGCCAACCGGAAGCCAGCGAGATGGCCGACCCGGATGCCATTGCCCGGGGCGCCTGGCAACCGTTGTCCCAGGATGACGAAGTGCTTCGCTATATGCTGGAACGCATGGAAGGCACCGGCGACTACCGCGAGCTGTATCATGCCGCCTGGGAGCAGCCCATCGGCAGCAAGGCGAAGACCTTGCCGGTCTATGTGCGCGGCGGGCAGACACTGCCCACGGCAGACGGTGAAATACCGGAATTGGAAGGCACCCTGCAGTTCAGCAAATCCCGCTACCTCCATGTGACACCACAGATCTGGTTTAACACGGAAAGTAACGGCGAGCGCCTGTACGTGGACATTGACGAGAAGCGACGCCTTGCGGGCCACCAGGTGTACTATTTCGACCATGCCCTGTTCGGCATGCTGGTCCGCATTACGCGGGCCTGAACACCTCAGGCCGACGCAGGAGCATCCAGTTCCAGCAGCTCGGTCAAAAAATCCTGCCACAGTTCGTAGATCATAAAGTGCCCCTGTTCGGGGAAACTGCGAAACTGCACGTTCGGTAAATCTGCGGCAAGGTGACGCGCCCCATCAATGGAAATAATGCCATCGGTTTCACCGTGCCACTGCAGGATCGGCACGGTAATCTGCTTGAGATCCACC
>NZ_LWEZ01000120.1:0-704 GCF_001634945.1 Alcanivorax sp. HI0044 | reverse complement strand
TTACATGATTCAAGCCTTCAAACAGGACTGCCTGGAGCAGAACGCTGGCCGTTACTGATCAAGGTGGCCTTGTTTGGCGGAGCGGCTAACGCCAGTGTTTATGCCGGTTGCGCCTCGCTTTCGTCCGTAGCGGCAGTTTTTCCGGGCTCCAGAGCCAATTAACGGCCCGTTTTGGCCTTTTCTCATCCCCTCCAGTACGGCTATTCTGTCATCCATTGAACCGTGCCATTGAGCAATGTCAATGTTTGCACTGCGAGGATCTGGCAGCCTGAATGGCTGGAGGTAAAGAATATGTCCAATAAACACGTTGATGTACTGATTGTTGGCGCCGGCCTTTCCGGTATTGGTGCCGCTTGCCATTTGACCCGCAAGGCGCCGAATCGCACTTACGCGATTCTCGAACGCCGTGAACGTATCGGCGGGACCTGGGATCTTTTCAAATACCCGGGCATTCGTTCTGATTCCGACATGTTCACCCTGGGCTACAGCTTTCGCCCCTGGACCGAGCCCAAGGTGCTGGCCGATGGCAACTCTATTCGCCAGTACGTGGAAGACACGGCGGAAGAGTACGGCGTCAAAAAACATATCCGTTTTGGCCGCAAGGTAATCAAGGCGAACTGGTCCAGTGCTGACAATCATTGGGCGGTGGAAACCACCAACGAAAAAACCGGCGAACAGGAAACCTATACCGCTAACTTCCTGTT
>NZ_LWEZ01000119.1:0-1035 GCF_001634945.1 Alcanivorax sp. HI0044 | reverse complement strand
GCGGGAACGGCGACCTGAAGCGGGGGGCTCGGGGCAGGCGCTGGATCGGCCTGAATGCCGCTGGCCAGCAGCCCCAGCATCAGGGCAATGAAGGGGTGAGGCTTGCCTATCACGGGCTGGATTCCTTGCCTTTGAGTGCCACGTGGCTGCCATCGCAGATCATGCCTTTGCTGCTGTGTTTGCAGCCGCAGAAAAACACAATCTTGTTCCGGGTGGCGGTGTAGGGCACCGGGGAGAAGCCGGTGCCCTTGTGGCTGCCGTCGCAATAGGGCTGGGTCTTGCTGAGGCCGCAGGCGCACCAGTAGACCGTATCACCTTTTTTGACGGGCAGCGGGAACGGTACGGTGTGGGCAATGCGGGGGGCGTCCATGGTGCTCTCCTGCGGCGCTTTCGTTAACGTCAGGCGCATTCTGCGTGTGTCGCGCAAATGTCATGCAAATGTCACTGCCTTGCCATGGCGGCTGACGACACTGGCCGAAACTGCCAGTGGAGTACACTATGCTTGCGCAAGCTGCAGGAAAGATCAAAGCGTTAAGCCCGCAATTGAAAGGGGCCTTCACCAAGCCGTTCGTGGCTACTGCCGAGATTCTTCGCTTTCCCCGCGACATGGCCGCGGAGAGGGCGCTTGAGGCCCCGGCGCCGGGCCGCTTCACGGCCTATTTCACCCGCTCGCGCCGGGAAATTCTGAAAATCCAGCGCCTGCGCTATCGCATCTTCTCCCAAGAGTATGGTGCCAGTTTCAGTGCCCCGTTCGGCCTCGACCGGGACCGTTTTGATCGCCACTGCTTGCACTTGGTGGTCCGCGATAACCGTAACGGGGAAATCGTGGGTTACACCCGCGTGCTGCCGGGTGAGCGCTTGCACCGGACCGGAGGCTTCTATTCCAGCGGTGAATTTGATCTGACCATGCTGAGCCAGCTGGAGGGCAAACTGGCAGAAATCGGTCGTACCTGTATTCACCCGGAGCATCGCAACGGGGCCGTGATCAGTGTGCTGTGGGCGCGGCTGGCGCAGTACATGCTGGAAAACGATGTG
>NZ_LWEZ01000118.1:0-830 GCF_001634945.1 Alcanivorax sp. HI0044 | reverse complement strand
AAACCCATCGAACAACTGACAACAGTGCTCGAAGTAAACCGCGCCGGCATCCGTCAGCGTAAGCCGCCGGGTGGTGCGGTACAGCAACTGCGTACCCAGCTGGGTTTCCAGCCGCGCCACCAGCCGGCTCACATGGGAGCTGGATACCCCCAGGCCCCGGGCGGCGCGCGCAAAGGAGCCCAGGCGCACCACTTCCACGAAGGCCTCAATTCGGTCCCAATGCTGCATTGTTGCTCCTGAACAATAATCTATTGCCGAATTGTGCCTTATAGCCTGATTCGTGTCTGCGTATAGTGAATCCAGCTATCCGTGGTCCGGTAGACTGGTCAAGCGACGGACATAACATCAACCCGTCTGCGCCGAGTCTGGCCACCACCCAAATGCCATTATTGTTGGAGTCATCATGAAATCACGCGCCGCTGTGGCCTGGGAAGCAGGCAAACCTCTGGTTATTGAAGAAGTCGACGTGGCCGGTCCCAAGGCCGGTGAAGTGCTGGTACAGATCGTCGCCACCGGCGTCTGCCACACGGACGCCTACACCTTGTCCGGGAAAGATCCAGAAGGCCTGTTCCCTTCCATTTTCGGCCATGAAGGCGCCGGCATCGTGCAGGAAGTGGGTGAAGGCGTCACCAGCCTGAAACCCGGCGATCACGTGATTCCGCTCTATACCGCCGAGTGCCGCCAGTGCAAATTCTGCCTCAGCGGCAAGACCAATCTTTGCCAGGCGGTCCGCGCCACCCAGGGCCAGGGCCTGATGCCCGACAGCACCAGCCGCTTTTCCCTGAACGGTAAACTGCTGCATCACTATATGGGCACCAGCACCTTCTCCG
>NZ_LWEZ01000117.1:0-813 GCF_001634945.1 Alcanivorax sp. HI0044 | reverse complement strand
GGTAGGGAAGTTGTAATCGTTGGCATTGTTCGATTTGCCATAGCAACGCCATGACCCCCAGGCTGCGCTCAGGCAATGTGGGGTCAAAGAAGGTGTACACTGCGGAGAGGCCATCATTGAGCTGGTCGGTGACGGCTACGGCGACCAGCTTGCCTTGCTGGCGAAACCCGTAGAAATGGGTGTCTGCCCATTCGCAGGTAAGAAAATTGGTGAACTGCTCTTCCGAAGGCGGATACATGTCGCCATCGCCATGGCGGTCATTAATGTAGGCCGCATAAAGCGCGTATAGCTCGCGACTGAAACGGGCGGGCTCGCGGTTCACTGCCAGATCGGCGTTGTTTTTGAGGATGCGACGATGGCGGCGGCGAGGGTGGAAGTCATCCACTCGCACCCGGGCCGGAATGCAGGCATTACAGCTGTCGCAGTGGGGGCGATAGAGATAATTGCCGCTGCGGCGAAACCCCAGCAAGCTCAGTTCGCTATAGAGCTCTGGTGACAGCTGGGCCTGGGGGTCCACAAACAGGGTAGACGCCTGGCGGTCTTCCAGGTAGCTGCAGCTATGGGCGGGTGTGCGAAAAAAGCGCAGCGTGGACAAGTCAGTCATGGTGTAAGTGTAGCCCAGGGCAGGAGGGCTAAAAAGCCTCACATTCGGCTTGCAGTGCGGCCCAGTCAAACGGACGGTCTGGCCAGGGGGTGGGCACTGGCTGGGCTGGCACCCAGTCCTCAAGGCAGGTTTCAAAGTCGTCACGGTCGATCATCTGTGCCCCCATGGACATGAGGTGAGGGTTCTCGATCTGGGCATCAAGCAGGCGG
>NZ_LWEZ01000116.1:0-778 GCF_001634945.1 Alcanivorax sp. HI0044 | reverse complement strand
TACGGCCTGGAAGGCCATATCTGTCACGACGGTGAGGATGGGCTGGAATATGCCAGCCATTACCGGCCCAGCGCGATTATTCTGGACATTGGCCTGCCGGGTATCGATGGCTGGGAAGTCATGGAAAAGCTCAAGGCGGACCCGCGCACCAAGGACATCCCGGTGCACTTCCTGTCCGGGCGTGATGAGCGCAAGAAGGCGCTGGAACTGGGGGCGCTGGATTTCATGACCAAGCCAGCCAATCAGGACGACATTCTCTCTGCTTTCGCCAAAATTGAAGGCGCTATCGAAACCAATGTGCGCCGCCTTCTGGTGGTGGAAGACAGTGAAATCCAGCACGAAAGTATCCGTGAGCTGTTCGACCAGAAAGGGGTTGAAATCACCGCTGCAACTAGCGGCCAGCAAGCACTGGATGCCCTGCAGAATACCGTGTTCGACTGCATGATTCTGGATTTGACACTACCGGACATGAGCGGTTTCGAGCTGCTGGAAAAGCTCCATGCCAGTGACGACTACGACAGTGTTCCCGTGGTGGTTTATACCGGCAAGGACATGACCCGCGAAGAAGAGGCGAAACTGCGCAAGTATGCGGACCGTATCATTCTCAAGACGGAACGCTCCCACGAGCGACTGCTCAACGAAGCGTCCCTGTTCCTGCACTGGCTGGAATCCACCTTGCCGGCCAATCGCCGCCCGACTGCGGAATCCATCGAGCATCGCGATGACATTTTCGAAGGCAAGCAATTGCTGCTGGTGGATGACGACATGCGTAATATCT
>NZ_LWEZ01000115.1:0-1077 GCF_001634945.1 Alcanivorax sp. HI0044 | reverse complement strand
TGCGGCAGCATCAATGGGCTTCAGGGTCAGCCAGGTGCGCCCTTGCTTCCCGGTCGCGAAGACCCGCTGCAGGAAGTCGGCTCTTTCATCATTGAATTGACTAATCACGTCATCCCGGGACGTCCGGAAAGCCAGCTTGTACTCCGTATAAAATGGCGCCGTGGCGCGAACCACCCCTTCCAGCTCCAGATAGGTCAGCAGTGTGTTGATCACCAGAGGACGCACATCGAACTGCCCGGATAATTCATGCACAGACAGGTCGAATTGCTCGGGCCGGGCCACCAGCCAGTTGATCAACCCCGCAAGCGATGCGCCGTCCGGGGTATCCCCGTAACTGAAATTCTCCAATACGGTCAGATCGTCCGAACCGGCCAGCAATACACACTCGGAGGGTTTGCCATCCCGCCCTGCCCGGCCGATTTCCTGCATGTAGTTTTCCAGGGACTTGGGCAGGTTGTAGTGATAAATCGCGCGAATATCGGCCTTGTCGATGCCCATGCCGAACGCGATGGTGGCAACGACAATATTCCCCTGCCCAGCCATAAAAGTTTCCTGCACCCGGTGGCGCTCGTCATCCTTCAGCCCCGCATGATATGCCTGCGCCGGCAGCCCCTGCGCCTGCAGGAACCCGGCCACCTGTTCGGCGGTTTTCTGCAAAGTGACATAAACGATGGCCGGCTCCGATGGCCGGGACTGCAATGCCGCCAACAATGCCTGATCCCGTTCGGAGGTATTGTGGGGCCGAATATTCAGCGCCAGATTGGGGCGGAAAAAGCCAGTCTGAACATGATCTTCCCGGGCAATGGAAAAACTGTCGCAGATCTGCTTCGCCACCTGGGGAGTGGCCGTCGCGGTCAGTGCCAACACCCTGCCCACATTGAGATCGCCGGCAAGCTGCGCCAACTTTAGATAATCCGGGCGAAAATTATGCCCCCATTCTGAAACACAGTGCGCTTCATCCACCGCCATCATGCTGATCGACAGCCGCTTCAAACGCGCCAGAAACCGCTCATTGGCCAGGCGCTCCGGCGCCACGTACAACAGCTTGATACTGCCGTCATCCAGCCCTCGGTAGAC
>NZ_LWEZ01000114.1:0-628 GCF_001634945.1 Alcanivorax sp. HI0044 | reverse complement strand
CATACATGACTTCTCCAAACGCCAGATAACGGTGCTCTTCTTCGCCAAGGACCTGTGGGCCAGTGTCAATCTCATCGAAGAACTCAACCTTGGCGGCCTGGGCCGGAGTCAGGTTGATAGCTAACAGCGAACACAACAGCCACCGTTGCATGCGGGGTCGTGTCATTGCTGATTCCACTCACGGAATTGGAATTTGTGCTGTTGGTTATTCAGGTCATCGACCATTTGCATTTCCACCATTTTGCGGCCGGGGCCCTTGGTGAAGCTGTAACTGGTGGTTTTCTGGTAATCCTTGCCGAGGGGGTCGTAGCCGGTAATGGTGGCTTCCATGACGTGGCGACCGCTGGTCAGGTTGCCGGTATACAAGCGCTGGATGCCGCCCTTGGTGAGCGCCTCGAATTCCTGGTCGGAATAAAAGTGGTAACCAACATGGTCACCGTCGATGGTCAGGTTGATGTCCACCAGTCGAATCGGCGTGCCCACGTCGACGGAGACAAATATGCTGGTCTGGGGGCTGGCGTAGAGCAGCTCCTGTTCCAGCAGGGTGAGATCCCGGTTCAGGTTGAGGGCTTCGCTCTTGAGTTGGCGAATCTGCTCGGACAGGCCATCGTCGTCAGCCGCACCGGCA
>NZ_LWEZ01000113.1:0-32874 GCF_001634945.1 Alcanivorax sp. HI0044 | reverse complement strand
GGCAGGGGTCTATCAGGCGTATCTGGATCGAGGGCTGGCAACTACCCAAGCGTTAGTCATCCTGGCGCGCAAACTGGTTCGTATCGCCTTCGCGCTTATGAAAAATGGCACCGACTATCAGCCGGCCCCTGCCTCATGAAGACTGGGGTGGACAACATAGAATCTCCTACAGGTGCTTATTGGTAGGTGGCGGAGTTCAAGGCCATTTCCTGTTTACGCTTTCTGCTGGCCACCCTCGCCTTGCGTTTCTTCCACCAGATCACCAGGCCGGTGATGGAGAGCATGGCCACGGCGATGCCCATGATCGACACGATGATGCGGCCGGGCAGGCCGGCAATACGGCCGGAGTGCAGTGGGAATTGCAGTTGGTTGAAGACATCGGCGGCGGTGCCTTCCCAGGGCACTTCGTCACCGATCAAGTCCGCGCTCTTGCCATCATAGTAGAGGCTTTTCACCTTCATGCCGCCGCTGTCGTGGTCTTCACCCGGGTAGTAGAAACGCACGCCGAAGACTGCGAAATTGTCGCTGTAGAAGGTGTCGCCGATGGGTTCTTCCCAGCCGCGGTTGTCCGCTTCGGTGCGGGCTTTTGCAAATAATTCAGGCCAGCTTACCTGGGGTTCTACCGGATCATGCAAGGCGGTGGGTGTGCGTGTTTCAAACGGCCCCGGGGTGGTTTCTGACACCATGGACATGACCGGGTAAAAAATTTCCCGGTACAGGTTCAGGGAGAAAGAGGTAAAGGCCAGCATCAGCAGTAGCCCGAACACCCACAGCCCCACGGCCCGGTGTAGATCGAAGTTCAGTTTGTAGGCGCCCGCGCCACGACGAATCATCCAGGCCGGTTTCCAGCGTTGCATCCAGCTCTTGCCGCCGGGCTTTTGTACGCGGCGTTTGCGCGGCAGGGTCAGCGCCATGGCGATAAAGGTATCGAACAGCCAGACCATGGCGGCGGCCCCCATCAACCAGATGCCCCAGCGATCAATGCCCTTCCATTCCGGCAGGTGCAGGGTGAAGTGCAGCTTGTAAAGGAACGACATCAGGTGCTCCGGGTGCAGGGAGATTTTCCCCCACTCGCGCTTGCCGACAATCTCGCCGGTGACCGGGTCCAGGAAGGCGTGGTCGTAACCCAGTTCATAACGCCGGCCGGTATCCGGGTTCACTTTGGCATCCACCCAGATTTCCGCGTTATGGCCGGGTTCGGCTTCCAGGCCAAAGAAGCTGGCACGCACCCGGGGGTCGGCGTCTTCCACATGGCGCACCAGCTCGAGCATGGGCAGTGGTTCGCCCTGACTCTGGCTTTTAAACAGGTGGGGGTTGAGCCACTCGTCCAGCTCGTGGTCCCAGGAAATCAGTGCCCCGGTCAGACCGGCAATAATCAGGAAAACGGCAATGAAAAGGCCGAACCAGCGATGAAGCAGAACCAGAAATGCGCGCATGGGAAATCCAACCGGGGCTGACAATGCGGCGCAGCCTAGCATAAAAGGGAATCGTTCTCATTACAGAATGTGTTGATCAGACACCGGGCTGACGGGGGGCCCATAGTGGGTAGGGAATGCCGGCCAGTCGATTGATTACGAAGGCCTGGCCAACCAGCAGGGCCACCGCGCTGAGCAATACCGGCAGCTGCTGCAGTTCGTGCATCAGCCCCAGTGACATAATCAGCGCAGTCGCGCCGGCGGGCGGGTGGGCGACCCGGAACAGAATCATCAGTGCGCTGGTGAGCCCCAGCGACAGGCCGGCAGCGGCCACCCGTGACCATTCAACGCCGGTGATAAAGGCGGCCGGTGCATCGTGCAGGCCGCATAACCACAGTGATGCCCACCCACACAGGGCACCAATCAGATGACCGCTGAGTACATTGCGAGGGGAAGCTGCTTCCGCCAGGGGCAGGTGGAACAGCAGGAAGGCCGTCGCACCCAGTGAGGGAAAGATAAACGCTTGCTGGGTCACCAGCGCCACACTGGCGATCAGCGCAATGCTGAGGCCGCCGTTGACCAGGTTGAACAGCGCCAGCACGACGCGGGGATTAAAGCGCTCACTCATGGTTTCCAGATGCAGCTGCCGCAACAGTCCACCGACCAGTTGTTGGCGGAGCTGATCACTTTCCTTACTCATGGTGCGCACTAATCCGGGGCAGAAAAAGAGCGCGCATACTAAGGCCTTGCGGCCGCTTGGGCAATTATGGTGCATTTTTTGCGACAAGCGGGTGTGGCGGATAGCGGGCGGCTTCATCAAGGTGTGGCAACGGTTTTTTAACAACGCAGGCCAGGCAAATCCGCTAGCATGAGCCAAGACAAAAAAGGAGATCGGTGTGGACGGATTTTTCTCGCAGGCGCTGGTGTTGCTGGGGGCGACACTGGTGTTGTTGCCGTTGTTTCAGCGGCTGGGGCTGGGCAGCATCCTTGGCTACCTGGCGGCCGGTATCGCCGTAGGGCCGCTGGGGTTTGGCCTGGTCAGTGGCGGTAACGATGTGCTGCATTTTGCCGAGCTGGGGGTGGTGCTGATGCTGTTTCTGGTGGGGCTGGAACTGGCCCCACAGCAGTTGTGGGCGCAGCGTCGCCGCCTGGTGGGGCTGGGTGCCAGCCAGATGGTATTCAGCGCGCTGTTGTTGGCTGGCGGGTTTTGGCTGGTGGGTTTCAGCACCAACCAGAGCCTGGCCATCGGCGCCACGCTGGCGCTGTCGTCCACGGCCTTTGTAGTGCAGATGCTGGTGGAGAACAATCAGCTGGGTACCCCGCAGGGCCGCTCCGCGTTTTCCATTTTGCTGTTTCAGGATCTGGCGGTGATTCCCATCTTGCTGCTGTTGCCGGTGTTGGCCGGCGCCCAGGCCGGGGAAGGTAGCCCGCAATTGCTGGCGGGCCTGGCGGCACTGGTGGCCATGGTGCTGGCGGGCAAGTATGCGCTGAACCCCTGGCTGGGCTGGCTGGCCAAGCTGCGCAACCGGGAGTTGATGACCGCCAGTGCGCTGATGCTGGTGCTGGGGTCTGCGGCGCTGATGGAGCACCTGGGCCTGTCCATGGGGCTGGGTGCGTTTGTGGCGGGTGTGCTACTGGCCAACTCGCCCTACCGGGAACAATTGGAAACCGACATTCAGCCCTTCAAGGGGCTGCTGCTGGGGCTGTTCTTCCTGGCGATCGGCATGACCATGGACCTGCGTTTGCTGTTGGACCACCCGGGTAACATTGCCCTCTTCCTGGTGATGCTGCTGGGTCTGAAGGCGCTGGTGCTGATAGTGATCAGCCGCCTGCGCGGTGGTGAGTGGCGCAGTACCTTCATGTTCGGCATTTTGCTCAGCCAGGGCGGGGAGTTCGCCTTTGTGCTGCTGACCCAGGCGCAAACCTTGAACCTGCTCGACCCGGCCATCGCCGGGCAGCTCAATCTGGTGGTGGCATTGTCCATGGCGTGCACACCGTTATTGCTGAAGCTGATGGCGATGTTGTGGCCCAAGGCGAGTAGCAAGGGGCCACGCAAGGATCTGGAAGAAGAAAGCATGCCTGCGCACCACCCCCAGGTGGTGATTGCCGGGCTTGGCCGCTTCGGGCAGATCACCGCGCGGATTCTGGTGGGGCGCCAGATTCCCTTCACCGCACTGGATTCCGACCCGGATGAAATCGATATGCTGCGGCGCTACGGCAACGAAGTGTACTTTGGCGATGTAACCCGGCTCGATCTATTGCACAACGCGGGCCTGGAGCATGCCAAGGTGCTGGTGCTGGCGGTGGACGATGTGGACGCCTCCCTGAAAGCCGCCGAACTGGTACGCCACCACTTTCCCAGCGTGACCATTGTGGCTCGCGCCCGCGACCGCTATCACGCTTACAAGCTACATGCCCTGGGCGTGGATCAAGTGATTCGGGAAAGCTTTGAATCTGCCCTGCTCAGTGCCCGCCTGACGTTGATGCAGCTGGGCGTTCCCGAATCCACCGCCATTGATCTGGTACGCAGCTTCCGGGATCTGGATGAGCGCCTGCTGCTGGAACAGATTGAGCATCGTGCCGATGTGGACATGCTGGTGGAAACCAATGCCAAAGGCCGGGCGGAATTGCAGTCGTTGCTGTCGGAGGGAAAGCCGTAGCGGTGTCATACAGCAATCAGTATTGAGAATAGTTTGCACCTGCATTACTATCCCGGCCCAAGTTTCCGGTCTGCCGCGCTGACGAAAGGGACGTTATTGGCGGCAAGGCTCCGAAGGCCGGGGGATCGCAGAATATTAGCCACAGGCACTACCATGATCATCTATGCTCGCGTTTTGAGTCGCTCCCTGGCGGCTTCCCTGCTGCTGTGTCCGCTGGTCTCCACGGCCGCGCAGACTGATACCGACAACAGTGTCCACGAAATTCCTGAAGTGACGGTCAACGCTGAAAGCAACCAGGGTACCCTGGCAGATACCTCGGAGAGCTACGCCCCGAAAACCCCGGTGAGTGCGCCCACCGGCCTGGCGCTGACCCGCCGGGAAACACCCCAGTCGGTGTCGATGGTAACGCGGACGCTGATGGATGATTTCCAGATCGTCTCAGTCAGCGAAGCGCTGGCGGCCGCGCCGGGTGTGGTGGTGGACCAGGTGGAAACCGACCGGGTGTATTACAACGCCCGGGGTTTTGAAATCACCAACTACCAGTACGATGGCCTGGGCATGCCGCTGCCCTATGAAATCGTCAACGGTGATGTGGATACCAGCCTGTTTGAGCGGGTGGAAATCGTGCGCGGTTCCAATGGTCTGATGACCGGGTTGGGAAACCCGTCCGCCACCGTCAACTACGTGCGCAAGCGTCCTACCCTGGATAATCACACGACGCTTTCTGCCAGTTACGGTTCCTGGGATAACCGCCGCATGGAAGTGGACACTTCCGGCAGCCTGACCGAGAACGGCCGGGTGCGTGGGCGCATGGTTGGCGCCTATCAGGATCGCAATTCCTACCTGGATCGTTACGAGAATGAGCGCGGCGTCTTCTACGGCGTGGTGGAAGCCGACCTCACCGACTCCACCCTGTTCACGCTGGGCTATAGCTACCAGAACAGCAACGCGGACAGCCCCATGTGGGGGTCGCTGCCCCTGTTCTACTCCGATGGCTCTCCCACTGACTACGACGTGGAAACCAGCACCGCAGCGGATTGGGCGTACTGGGACAGCAACACCGAATCCGTATTCGCCGAACTGCAGCAGCGTTTCGATAACGGTTGGGAAGCCAATGCGGTGTACACCTACCGCAAAATGGAAGGTGAATCCGAACTGTTCTACGTCTACGGCACCCCGAACAAGGACGAAACCGGCCTGTTCGCCTACCCCAGCTACTATGAAGACAAGGTCACCGAGCGTGTGTTCGACTTGTATGCTCGCGGCCCGTTTGAAGTGGGCGGCCGTGTTCACGAAATGGTCGTTGGGGCTAACTATGCGAAAGGCCGCATTGAGGAAACCTCAAACTATGGCCGGGGTATTGGTACACCGCTGACCCCGGATCAGGCTTTTGGTGGCAGTTACCCCAAGCCGCCCTTCGATGCCTCTATTGACGGCAGCAAGTGGGATGATCGCTACCGCAGTGCCTACCTGGCAACTCGTCTGAGCCTGGCCGACCCGCTGACCCTGATTGGCGGCGCACGCTATGTAGACGTAACTAGCGAAGGGGAAGGCTACGGTACCAGCAAGGATGCCAGCGCCAGCGAAACCGTGCCCTATGTGGGCCTGATTTATGATTTGACCGATGTGCATTCCGTTTACGGCAGTTACACCAAAATCTTCAACCCGCAGACCGAAGAAGATATCACTGGCCAACGGCTGGAGCCGGTGACCGGCGAAACCCAGGAACTGGGTCTGAAATCGGAATGGCAGGATGGCCGTATTTATACCGCGTTGATCGCCTTCCGTACGGATCAGGAAAATCTGGCGGACCCTGCCGGCATGATCGGCCCGGACACCTACTACGGTGGTGTGGACGTGGAAAGCTTCGGCTATGAAGGGGAAATCAGCGGTGAAATTCTACCCGGCTGGCAATTGGCTGGTGGCTACACTTGGCTGGAAATTGAAGACCAGGACGGCGATGAAATCCGCAACTACACCCCGCGGGAAATCTTCCGCCTGTCCACGACCTACCGCCCTGCGGCTATTCAGAAACTGAAAACCGGTGTGCAGGTCAGCTGGCAGGACAGCATTTACCGGGGCGGCACCGGCGGTGTACCGAAAACTACCCAGGACAGCTATGCGCTGGTGAACCTGATGGCCAGCTATGACTGGACCAAACACCTGACCACCACCCTGAACGTGAACAACGTGACCGACGAAAAATACTATAACTCGCTGTATGTGGGGCAGGCTTTCTACGGTGCACCGCGTAGTGCCAATGTGCGGTTCGACTATAAATTTTGAGAAGGCTGGGTGGGTGACGTCTACGGCTAACTCGCCCTGAGACAGCAAAAAAGCGCAACCGTTTAACGCCGACGTCTGCACAAGCAAGGGCGTCGGCGTTTTTTTATGTCTGAAACGTTAATAGAGAGAGACGCGAGTGACGAGGTGCGAGGAACGAAAAGCAAATGCGATGGTGTTGTTCGCAACTCGTTACTGGAATTACAGTTTCAGCTTGTTCAGGCCCCGGCGAATGCCCTGTCCCAGGCCGGCTTTGATGATCGGGCCGATCAGGGGCAGCTTGCCTTCAAACTCGATGGTGTAGTCCAGCTGGCTGCCGCCATTGGCCGCTTCGGAAAAGCGCATGATGCCTTTATGGTGCTTCAGCGGGCTGCCCTTGGTGATGGTGTATTCGATGCGCTCGTTGGGGACCACCTTGGTGACGGTTTCTTCGAACGGCGGCGCCACCAGAATCTGCATCTTCCGGGTGGAACCCACGCCGTTGTGGCTGTCCTGTCCGTCTTTAATGCGTTTGATCTTGGCTGGGGCAAAAATCAGCTCCAGGTTTTCGTGCACGCTGAGAAAGTCGAACAGCTTGTCCACGGAGAACGGAAACGTCTTGGAAATCTCGATGCGTTGCATGGCGGTTGCTCCCACTGGGGCCCGGCACGCCGCCGGGAAAGAGTGACACTGCCTGGCTGGCAGTAAACAGGGTGTTGATTTTGACGGCTGGCCGTTTGCCCGCAAGGTTAATTTGGGCCATAGCGCAGCCCTCGGCAGTTGCTCCGACCGGGCTTGCGGTCATCAGAACCCTTCAGCCAACCAGGCGGTCACCAAAGCGGCGCTGTCCTCACGGCAGCCGCCGGCATTCTGCCCGGCCCACAGTGGCGAACAGTCACCACTACCCTGCGCTTCTGCGGCGGCGCGTAATGGCCCGATAGCGTTGCCCGCCAGCGGGAATGCCGGCGCCGCATCCGGGAAGCTGCCCAGCTCGCGCATCAGCCGATTGACCATGCCCCGGGCGGGGCGCCCGGAAAAAGCCGTGGTTAATGCGGTGTGTTGGGCCCGGTCGCTGTTCAGCCATTCTCGATGCACGGGTTTGGTGGTGGCTTCCGGACACAACAGGTAGGCCGTGCCCACTTGCACGGCGGTTGCGCCTAACGCCATGGCGGCCCGCACGCCGGCCGGACTGGCAATGCCGCCGGCGGCGATCACCGGAATGGAGACGGCATCGGCCACCTGCGGCACCAGACTGAAGGTGCCCTGCTGGCGGCTCAGGTCATCACTGAGAAAGTGGCCCCGGTGCCCGCCCGCTTCCAGCCCCTGGGCGATCACGGCATCGGCGCCTTGTGCCTGGAGCCAGAGTGCCTCTTCAACCGTGGTAGCGCTGGACAGAACCGTGGCCCCGGTGGCTTTTACCCGGTCCAGCAGGCTGGCCTCCGGCAAGCCGTAATGAAAGCTCACCACCGCAGGCTGGAATTGTGCCAGCACTGCCGCGCAATCGGCATCAAACGGCTTGCGCGAAGGGCCTTCGGGAATCGCTGATGGATCGGCGCTGAACTCGTCATAGTAAGGGCGCAGGGTTGCTACCCAGCGTTGTTCGCCTTCCGGGTTGGACGCCGGGGAATCGTGGCAGAAAAAATTCACGTTCCAGGGATTGTTGGTGGCGGCGCTCAGTTGCGTCAGCTGCTGCTCCAGACCAGCGGCATCGAGCATCCCGGCGGGCACGGATCCCAGCCCTCCGGCCTCACACACTGCCGCGGCCAGACGCCAGTCTTGCACCCCGGCCATGGGCGCCTGAATCAGTGGTAGAGAGGTGTTGAACAGAGATCGCATAAGGCATTCCAGGTCGGCAGGAAAAAGGGTCAGCGAATCACAAGATCCAGTATAAATGCGGCCCGGTCGTTAACCGGGGCTCTGGGGACTTCAACCAGTGTGTAGCCGAAATGCCGATAGGCGGTCTGCATGATTTCAAAGGTAGCGACGGCTTCAGCAAACGACTGTTTGCGTTCCTTGTCGTTGGTAAAGATAGCGTCCCAGGGAGGGAAGAGGAAGACAGGGTTGTGGTATCGATACTTTTCACAGGCCTCAATCAAGGATCTGGGAACAGGCAGGCTTTCAAGGAGGGAGTAACCATAGATATCGACCAGCCCCCGGTCAAAAAAGACCGTCTCCTCATGGTCTGCAAAATGGGCATGATGGGTTAGCTCAGCCGACAGCATTTGGTTACGAAAGGCGACCTTGTCCAGCCAGGGAACAGCCTTCCCGCCCTGTTCAACCTGCGATTGAATCACTTGGCGGCCGACTTCCTCGGAACAGTGAAAACCCAGGCTGGCAATATGCTCGATGACCGCAGTCTTGCCAGAGCCGGGTCCCCCGGTCAGCACCATGGGTGTTGTCATTTGTTTGCGCATGACTGTCGGATTTCAGCCTGGGTATCAGCTCTTTGTGTCTACTTTGCTGATGGTGCCTTGGGCTACCGCGACGAGCCGTTCTTCGCCGTTATTGAGGGCGATCACTTCGCACTGGCAGACGGCCTGTCTCTTGCCACTGGAAAGCACGGTGGCGCGGGCGGTTAGTCGTTCTCCCAGTGCCGGGCGCAGATAGTTGATCTTGTATTCGGAGGTGACAGAGTCACCCAGTACGGAGCCCCCGGCATAGGTAAGTGCATTGTCTGCCAGATAGCTGACAACACCGCCGTGGACAAAGCCATGCTGTTGTTTCAGTTCATCGCGAACGGCCAGGGTCAGCACGGCCTTGCCGGGCTCGAAGGCCTCCAGCTCCGTGCCAAGCAGAACACTGAATGGCTGGCTGCCGAGGATGTTTTTGCCGAATGAGAGAAGGTCGGTCATTACAAGCCCCCGTATAAGGAAAAGGAGGCTGCTTGCAGCGGGTTCGCTTGCAGGCAGCCCTTTGCCGCCAATTGGCGCGGGTTAATGGTTATTCCGTACCGGTTGCCGGCAATGTTTGTGGTGCCCGGACCTCGGCACTGCCAATGCCACGGGGGTCGCTGGCGGCGGTCACTTCGCCGCTGTTCTTGCCACTGCCCTTGCGCCACAGAATGGCCTGCATATTGCCATAATTGCGACCGGTGGAGACGACCTTGTGGCCCATCAGCATCAGGTCCTTGGCGGCCTGGCTGCCGACGAATTCCGGCTCTGCCTGGACTTCGTCAGGCAGAAACTGATGGTGGAAACGCACGCGACTGACCCAGTCCTCGACCGGTTTATCGTTGGCGGCTTCAAGGACGCCCAGCATCACCATGGAGATGATGCGGCTGCCGCCGGGGGTGCCGAGAATGGCGATCCGGTCGTCGAATTCCACGAAGGTGGGGGTCATGGAAGACAGCGGGCGCTTGCCGGGGGCGATGGCGTTGGCCTCGCTGCCCACCAGGCCGTAGGCGTTGGGGCTGCCGGGTTTGGCGGAGAAATCGTCCATTTCGTTGTTGAGCAGCACTCCGGTGCCGGGGGCCACAAAGCCGCTACCGAACGGCAGGTTAATGCTCAGGGTGGCGGCGACCCGGTTGCCGTCTTTATCCAGTACCGAGAAATGGGTGGTGTGAAAGCCCTCTTCCACGCTGATCGGCTCGCCCAGGCTGCTGCTGGGGGTGGCTTTGTCCAGGGTGATGCTGCTGGCGCGCTGTTTGGCGTAATCGGTACTCAACAGCTTATCCACAGGCATATCCACAAAGTCCGGGTCGCCCAGATAGCGGGCCCGGTCCTGGTAGGCGCGGCGCATGGCTTCGATGGCCAGGTGCGGGGTCATGTCGCCGGTATCACCGGCGTTGAACTGACTGAGGATATTCAGTGCTTCGCCCATGACGATGCCGCCGGAGGACGGCGGCGGTGCGGAGATAACCCGGCCGCCCCGGAACTGGCTGACGGTGGGCGAGCGTTCCACCACGGTGTAGTCGGCCAGATCGTCCAGGGTCCAGATGCCGCCGGCCTGCTGCACGCCGTCCACCAGCTGTTTGGCCACGTCACCCTGATAGAAACCGGCCTTGCCCTGTTCAGCGATGGCAGTGAGTACCCGGGCCAGATCCGGTTGCCTGATCAGGTGGTTGTTGGGGGGCACCTTGCCGTTATGCAGGAAGATGGCAGCGGCTTCCGGGAAACGGTTGAGCACGTCTTCGCGGTAACCGGCCAGCTTGCGGTAATGCTCCTCTACGCGGAAGCCTTTCTCGGCCAGTGCAATGGCCGGGGCCAGAGTGGCAGTGAGGGGAAGTTTGCCGTACTTNTCCGCGAGATGGGCGAAGGCGGCGGCCTGGCCAGGGATGCCGGCGGCGCTGGGACCGTTTACCGCCCAGTCGCGCATCACCTTGCCATCCTTGTCCTGATACATGGTGGCCGTGGCGGCACCGGGGGCGGTTTCGCGTGCGTCTACAAAGGTCTGTAAACCGTCCTGTTCCCGGTGCAGCAGCCAGAAGCCGCCCCCGCCCATACCGGCAGAATAGGGTTCGACCACCGCCAGGGCAGCTGCCACGGCCACGGCTGCATCGAAGGCATTACCGCCCTGCTCGAGAATGTTGAGCCCAGCTTCTGTCGCCAGAGGGTGGGCGCTGGCCACCGCATTCTTGCCCGGCCCGGCCGCCTGGGCGGTGAGGGTGAGCAGCAGTAGTAACGGGATCAGGATGCGCATCGGGTGTCCTCCTTGAGAGCCGGTGGATGTGGAGCGGTGTCCGGCTTTTTTGTTATAGCAGCTGCGAGCCACAAGCTACGAGCTGCGAGTAAAACCGTTAGCGGCTTGCGGGCTATTGCCATTCTCAAGCAGCGCAGAGTGGCAGTCGGCTGAGGGTGCCCCGCTTTTTGATCTTCTCGCAGCTCGAAGCTCATAGCTCGCAGCTGCTCTTACTTCTGCCGCGCCTTGCGCTTCTCTTCCAGGGCCTCGGCGACCAGGGGTGGCACAAAGTTATTCACATCCCCGTCCAGCAGCGCGATTTCGCGAATCAGGGAGCTGGAAATAAAGGACAGGTGCTCTGCTGGCGTAAGGAACACGGTCTCCAGCTCTGGCGCCAGCTGGCGGTTCATGTTGGCCAGCTGGAACTCGTATTCAAAGTCACTGACCGCGCGCAGGCCCCGCAACAGGATGTTGCCGCCCTCCTCCCGGCAAAAATGGGCCAGCAGCTTGGAAAAGCCGGTGACCTTCACATTCGGCAGGTGCGATAGCACGCGCCGGGTCAGATCTACGCGCTCTTCCAGTGTAAACAGGGGGCCCTTCTTCTCACTGGCGGCGATGCCTACCACGACTTCATCGAACATTTTGGCGGCCCGTTCCACCAGGTCCAGGTGGCCGTTGGTAATCGGGTCGAAGGTACCGGGGTAAATTACGCGGTTGGTCATGCTTGGCTCGCTTTGTCGCGGTAGAAACCGTACCCGGGAGCACCCCGGATACCCACTGTGCCGCAAGCATACCCGATGCGGTGGCAGAGTTGCAGGCCTGTCCGGCGCGGCCCCACAGGCCGTATCGGCCGTCAACAGGGGACAAAATTCCTGAAAATGGCGATCTGGTGTAAGCATTTGCTTACACAAAGTCAGGAAAAAGACGTAGGTCCAGAGGCTTGCTTTTTAGTGGAGGGCCTGAAGATCAATTATTTTTATAGGCTCATCCTCTTTTATCGTCCGCTTGTCGCCATCTGTTTGCTGGTGGAAATCGCACAGGACTAATTTGGGACTCAGGTCACATTACTTAATAACCGGCTTTAGCATCGGAAGCCGCCGGTCCCAGTGGGGGGGTCACCTGGCTGGGATCATCAGGGACAGATGCCGATTTCATGGACTATGAGAACGATGAAAAATCAACGGCTGGGCTTTGTAGGATTGGGGGATGATACGGCAAGCGCCTGCCTGTCCATGTTGAAGATCATGGATGGTCGGTCCGAAGTGAGCTGGAGTCATAGTGACCCCGACAGCGCAGATGTGCTGATGATTTCCTGCGATCAAACGGATGAAACTCAGCGCTGGGCTCGCAGCGACAAGCCGCGCATTGTCGTATACGACAGTAATCAGAAAAAACCGGCGTCGCCGTTTGTTCTACAGCACCCCTTCCGGGTTATGCAGTTGTTGTCTGTACTCGACGAAGTGGCGGGCACCTTGGCGCTCGAAGGGCCGTCGGTACCCCAGCCCCATTCGCCCTCACAGGGTGTCGTGTCCTCTTCCACCGTATCCAATAGCGTTTCCCCTTTCTGGTTATCCCTGCATGAGGTGGTTAATGGAAACGTGTCTAACCCGGCAGGGCTGCTGGTGTCGTCGTCGCCACATGGTTTGTTGTATTTCAAACCGGCGTCCCAGCGTTTCTATGCCAGCAAGGCGCTGTTCCGCCAGTTGGCTGCCGCCTCTGTAGAGTTGGGCCCCCTGACGCCGACTACCGAGGTCGTGTCGGACGAGATGGTCGCTTGCCCGCTGTTTTCTCTGTGTTGGATGGTGTCCCGCTACAGCGCTACGCACTTGGCGCCCTGGATGAACCCTGAAGGGGCCTTTCATCTTAAACGGTGGCCCAGTTTTGGCACGCTGGAAAAAAGCCGTACCCACTTGTCACTGTGTGCGTTGATGACCAAACGGCCGTTAACGCGTGAACAGGTTCAGCAAGTTTCACATTGCAGCGAGGAAGAGCTGGACCGTTTCATTAATGCCTGTGAGATGAGTGACCTGATGGTGTTCGAGGAAGCTGTTCAGGTGTCGCTGCCGCAGGCGTCTGCCGAAGAAGGAAAAGGACGCTTTGGTGGTTTGATCAAAGGATTGCGCAGTCGATTGGGGTTGAGTGCTTAGCAATGACAAATGACGAATTCAAAATTCTTTTCACCGGCCCCATGGGGGCAGGGAAAACCACGGCAATTACGGCGTTAAGTGACCAGGAATGTGTCTCCACGGATGTGCTGAATACCGATATCGATCAGTGCGACAAGGAAATGACCACGGCAGCGCTGGACTATGGGTACATCGATATCCCCGGTGGCGGTGGTGTGCGCTTATATGGCACACCGGGCCAGGAGCGTTTCCGGTTCATGTGGCCGATTCTTGCCAATAATGCTGCTGGCGTGATCGTGCTGTTGAATGGCGAGCACCCGGATCTGGATAGCCACCTGTCAGTGTTTGTGGATGCATTCTGGGAGCAGGGTGCCATGCCAATGGTTATCGGTGTAGGCCGTCTGGCCAGCGAGGATTTTGAAGTGATCGAACGAATCACTGATACCTTGCTGGAACGCCATATTTCACCGCCCATTTTTTCCGTGGATGTCAGGGAAAAAGACGATGTTCTGTTACTGGTCGAGGCGTTGCTCTGCCAGATTGAAGTTAATGAAATGGGAATGATGCAAGCATGAAAGCTACCTCTCCGCTTGGAAAAACTGAAACGGCGGTTGCCCAGAAAGAACTGGAAAACTTTCAGGAAAATACCAAAGGCGTTACCTCCGCCGTGCTACTCAGTACGGATGGTTTTGAAGTGGCCTCGTTGCAGGTGAATAAGGATAGTGCAAGCCGGCTTGCGGCCATGGGCAGTTCATTGGCGGCGATCAGTTCTGCCATCGCCAAGGAAGCCGGCATTTCTGAATGCAGCCGGTTGATCGTCGAATCCGATGAAGGTGTGGTTGCGGTCATGAAGGTTCCGAATCTAAAACCTCCACTGGCACTTGCCGTGGTGGCTAACGATGCCTCTCTGTTGGGGCAGCTTCTCTGGGGGGCCAAGAACTGTTGTGCCGCTCTTGAGGAAAAACTAAAAAAGTAAATTTTATCACCCGTTAAAAATTTCGGGATAACACAAGTGTTGAAGGAGATTTTCCATGGCGAATATCAAAGAAAGTATGGATGCATTGCTGCAGTCTGATGGTGCCATGTGTACCGCCATTGTTGATGCCAACAGTGGTATGGTGCTGGGCCAGGCGGGTACCGGTCTGGATCTGGAACTGGCAGCGGCGGGTAACACGGAAGTGGTTCGTGCCAAATTGAAAACCATGAAATCTCTGGGGTTGAGCGACAGGATTGAGGATATCCTGATTACTCTGGGTAGCCAGTATCACATTATTCGTCCGGTAGCCTCGAAGGAAGGGCTGTTTATCTATTTGGTGCTGGACAAAAACAAATCGAACCTGGCCCTGGCCCGCCGTAACTGCCAGGAAGTGGAATCCACGCTGTCGTTGTAATCTGCTTTCACCCCGCCATGCCGATCGGGTGGCGGGGTTTTTTTCTTTTCCTTTTTCGTGGCTTAACGGTTTCGTCCGGCGCACCTTCTGGCAGACGGCGGATCGCAGCCTGGCCCCTTCGCGTGCAAGCACGCTCCTACCGCTACTCTGCAGGGCTCAGCCCGGTGTGCTGTTGGCTGTAGCGCCGGGTACTCATTTCAATGACTTTTTCCATCTTGGGGACAGCAATCTGATGCTGCTTGAGAAAGTCTTCTGTGGCCACCGTATCGAAACGTGTGGGTTGAATAAAATGAAGCGCTTCCGGGTAGGTATTCATTAACGCCGGCAGGCCGGGTATGCGTAACAGTGCGGCGAGTACGGGCATGGGAATATAGCCACGGGGTGCGCGCTTGCCCATGTGGGAAGCCGCCTGCGTCAGCAGGGGCTGCAGGTTGGGTGTCTGCCTGTCCAGGGCCAGCAGTTTTTCAGGTACCACGTCGGCAGTGGCGGCCAGGCGGATGATGTCTGCCAGATGGTCCACTGCCACCAGGGGAAGCCAGTGTGCCCGGGTGCCGGGTACCAATGCCAGGCGGCCGCAGGCCAGGTTATCGAGCAGGCTGTATAACGGTTGGCTGTTATCCAGCTCACCGGTATGGCTATTGCCGGCAACGGTGGCGGGCTGGACTTCCACAAAATCGAGTGCGTGCTGTCTGGCAAAGGCACGGGCGCGAATGGCCGCTTCCAGTTTGCTGGCTTCATAGCCGCCAGCCCGCCGGTAAACCTTCGGCCATTCAGTGTGTGATGGGGTGGCGGGATCAATGCCAAGCCGATTCAGGTGCCCGTGATTTTCCAGCATAAAACCGCTGATAAACACCAAACGGCATTGCTGGCGGCGTGCCAGTTCGGCCACGGCCAGGCTTCCCGTTACATTGGTGCGGCGGGCGGTATCGGTATCGAGCCGCCAGGCGAAACGGGCGCCGAGGTGGATGATGGCATCGAGTTTGGGGAGCGCGGTGGTCAGGCCCAGTTCCGGTTGGTCCAGATCGCCGCTGATCGCCTGGAGCAAGTGGCCTTGCCCGCCGAGGCTGTCCACCTGCTGGCGCAGGGTGTCGAGTTGAACCTCGGGTTGTCGCAGCATGGCGACCACGGCGTGGTTATGGCGGGTCAGGCTGGCGCAGACGTGGCGACCAATGAAGCCGGTGGCCCCGGTGATAAAGAAGATCATGGTGATGTCCTTTTCCTGTTTTCAGTGAGGTGCGGAGAAAGCTCATGACTACGCTAAGGTGTAGAGTACGCTCTAAGGTCAACAGGGAATAAGTGAGCCTCCTATGCGCATTGCAGAACTGGAACAGCGGACCGGTGTGAGCCGCCATACCTTGCGGTATTACGAGAAAGAGGGGTTGCTGCTGGAGGTCGGCAGGCGAGGCAATAACTACCGGGATTATTCGGAGAAAGCGGTGCAGCGGGTAGGCATGGTGCGCCAGCTGAAGGCGCTTGGGTTTTCGCTCAAGGAGATCCGCGAGGTGCTGGACGCCCTGCGCAGTGACAGTATCGATTGTGATCAGGGCGCGGCGTTGATGGCCGAGAAAAAAGCCGCGGTGGATCGCAAGATCACGGAACTGAAGGCGGTTAGCCGGATGTTGGGTGAGGAGCAGAAACGCTTGCTTGCCAGTGCCGAGGCGCAGCGGCGGAGCCAGGCCTGCGCAGGGTAAATGTATCGCGCCAGAAGGTTTACTGCTTGTGGGGAAATCGATACTTCTCGTCAATTCTGGTGGTTTTGGTTAGCGTCCTGGTCGGACAAGTGCGGTTTTTTACTGGTGCAGGGACGGCGCGGCCATTAGCGTGATTGCCCATCTGTTTCATCACCTGTGAGGAATGCCCATGAATCGCGCAACGCAAGCCAATCCTTCTGTTCAGGCTGTACCGGGCCTGTCTTTCAGTGCGGCAAAGGCACAGGGGCAAGCGACCGGGGATGAGGCACTGGCCATTTTTGATGCGCTGGAACCGGTGGCCCCGGATTTCATGATCGGTGCCTGGAAAGGCGAAGGGTTTGAAACCGGCCACCCGATGGATGGGGTGCTGGAGCGTTGCCATTGGCACGGCAAGCGTTTCGAGAGCGAAGAGCATGTGCACCCGCTGGTGTTTCGCAAGGTCTCCGGCAAGCTCACCTCGGTGAAGCCGTTACTGACCATGCCCGGGCTGGGGTTGCTGGATCAGATGCCGTTCCTGAATTCGGCGTTTGTGGGCAAGGTGTTCCAGTGGATCTTGCCGTTGCTATCCGGGCGCAAGTCCGCCGCGCGTCTGCGCACCACCACCTACCGGGGGGTGGCCACGGCGACCATGATGTACGACAACCTGCCGATCAACGATGTGTTCCGCAAGGTGGATGACAATACCGTGCTCGGCATCATGGACTTGAAAGGCATGAAGCAGCCGTTTTTCTTTGTGCTGCGTCGCGACGATAACTGAGCCTTTCTGTCAGAATGCCCCCTGAGTAATTTACATGCTGGAGGGGAGAGACCATCTTGGCCGAGTGGGCACCGCAATACAGCAAGGGGGAGCGTATTGTCCGGTTACTGTGCCACGCTGGCTGGGCGGCACCGCTTTTTCTGCTGACTGAATTTTTCTTTTTTCCCTGGTTCGAGCGCTATATGGAAACGGCGCACTGCCATCACTATGGCTCGCTCAATGGCCTGGAACTGGTGATCTACAGCCTCTTTATCGGCTTGCCGCTGGGGTTGGCATTGGTGGTGCTGGCCATTGAAGGGCGGCACAGTTTACAGATATTGCGGCTGGGGCAGTCGCCCTTGCCCGGCGAAAAGGTATTTCGCCCTACCCGCTATGTGTACGGCAATCGCGCCCGCATCAAGCCGGTGATTTTTTTCCTGCTGGTAGTGTTCTTGTGTGGGGTATCGGTGCAGGGATTTGTCTGGGCCAGCGCCACGATTGGCGAGCTGTCGCCGGACGTCAGCCGGTGTCTGATCGTACCTGTCGCTCAGCGATACATGTTCCCGTAGGAGCGTCGCTGGCGGCGCGATTCCATGCGTTGGCTATCGCGCCGCCAGCGACGCTCCTACGGATAGGTGGGGATACCGGGAATTCAGGTTTTCCGCAGGGTGCAGTTCGCCTTAGGCTCAGTGCACCCTATCTGATGGGTTCAATAGCCACTGTCCTCTGCGTCGCCGCTAAGGCGTTCGCGCCGTTCCTGTTCTTCTTCGAAGGCGGCCTTGATCTCTGCCAGCACATCATCCACATCGGCAATGTGCTCGTCGTCGTCCACCTGGCCGGTCAGTTCGCTGTCCGGTGTCAGCTCCCCGCTTTCATACAGGGCCCAGATTTCCTGGCCGTAGCGGCTGCCGCGCAGTGACGGTGCGTATTGGCCGTAATAGCGGGTCATGTTGTCCACATCCCGGTAGAGCATGGCTTCGGCGTTGTTGTTGGCGGCTGCATCCACGGCCTGGGGGAGGTCGATGATGACCGGGCCGTAGTCGTCCACCAGCACATTGAATTCCGACAGATCACCGTGAACCACGCCGGCGCAGAGCATGCGCACGACGTACTGCATCATCAGGGCATGGTCCTCCTCGGCTTGCTCGGCGGACATCACCACCTCGCTTAGCCGGGGAGCCACATCGCCTTCGTCGTCGGTGACCAGTTCCATCAACAGCACGCCTTCGAGCATGTCGTAGGGCTTGGGCACGCGCACCCCGGCGCTGGCAAGCAGGCGCAGGGCATCCACTTCCGCGCTCTGCCAGATTTGCTCCTGCTGTTCGCGGCCAAATTTGGAGCCCTTTTCCATGGCCCGGCTGCGGCGGCTGTTGCGTACCTTGCGCCCTTCCCGGTACTGGGCGGCTTTCTTGAAGTTACGCTTGGCCGCTTCTTTATAGACTTTCGCGCAGCGGATGTCCTGGCCACAGCGGACCACGAAGATATCGGCTTCCTTGCCACTCATCAGACGGCTGATGACCTCATCGACGAGACCGTCGTCGACCAGGGGCTGTAAACGTTGCGGGGTTTTCATGCCGCACTTATACCTTATTTGGCGCGCGGCTTCGCCTGCTTCCTGTGGTTTTCGTGCGGGAACCGGTGTTGGGGGCGACTGGGGCTCATATTGATGTGGCTACAGCATGCGGTTGCCACCGTCGGAGTTTGCTTGCAAACGAACCTCGACACCGGTTCGGTTGCAAGCAGCCTCCTGCAGTATGGCTCAGGCTTTCAACTTGTCGGCCAGGCCGGAGGCGTTGCGAGCGCTGAGGCCGTAGATGGACAGCTGGGGGTTGGCGCCGATGCTGGTGGGGAACACGGAACCATCGATGATGTAGAGCCCGTTCAGGTGCTTGTAGCTGCCGTCGCTGTTGACGGTGCAGCGGCTCTCGTCCTGGCCCATGGTCAGGCCGCCCATCACGTGGGCGCTGCCCAGGCCGGTGATGACCGGGGCATAGTCCAGCTGTGCCACGCCTTCGCGAGCTGCTTTCCAGCTCTTGTAGTAGCCGGCGTGGGAATGGCTGGGGCGAACTTCCTTGGCGCCGGCGGCGAATTGCATTTCCAGCATGCTCAGGTGGGCCCGCTTGGTGCCCTCCAGCAGGTAGTCATTTACCGGGTAATCCAGCAGCGGTTCACCATTGTCACGCAGTTCCACGACGCCACCCAGGTTCTCGTCATGGAAGCCGTCGCGGATCATGGCAATGGAGGCGGCCAGATTGGGCAGACGCTCGATTTCATCCCGTGCCCGTTCACCAAAGCCGCCGATCAAGGCACTGGAGAGGCCCGGGTGCATGGGCATCATTTCCATTTTGTAGCCCGCAGGACCATCCACGCCGTGTTTGAAGGTGAACTCGTCGGAATACATGGACTGGGGGGCGCCGTAATACGGGGCGATTTCCTTGTCGTAGAGGCCGAAGGCAAAACTGGTGGGATGCAGGAAGGTGCGTTTGCCCACCAGACCATTCGGGTCCGGGGCGTCGGAGCGCATCAGCAGTGCCGGGCTCTGGATGCCGCCGCCGGCAGCAATCACGGTTTTCGCTTTCAGGGTCACGGTGGCGCCGGTGGGTACCTTGTCGTCATTCAGCGGCCGCACGCGCACCCCGGTGACGGTGTCACCTTCGATAATCAGGGTGTCCGCCTGGGCGCTGTGGATCAGCGTGGAGCCGTGATCCAGGGCGCCGGGAATGGTGGTGACCAGCATGGATTGCTTGGCGTTGGTGGGGCAGCCCATGCCGCAATAGCCGATGTTCCAGCAGCCGCTCACGTTGCGGGGAATCAGGGCGGAATGCCAGCCCCTGTCGTCGCACCCGCGTTTCATCACATCGTTATTGGCGTTGGGGGGCATGGCCCACTTTTCTACCTTGAGGCGGGTTTCCATTTGCTGGAACCAGGGGTCCAGCTGGGCACGGCTGAGGCCCTGCACGCCGAACTCGTCGTGCCAGTATTGCAGGGTTTCGTGGGGGGTGCGGAAACAGCTGGTCCAGTTGACCACGGTGGTGCCGCCCACGGTGCGCCCCTGCAGGATGGTCATCCCGGCATCCTTGGTGGCGCGCAGAGCGCCTTCCTGGTACAGGTCGCGATAGGCCTGGCCTTCGTCGAGGGAGAAATCCTGGTTGGTCATCAGCTTTCCGGCCTCGATGAGCAGCACTTTGAGGCCGCGCTTGGCGAGGATTTCCGCGCTGACGCCGCCGCCGGCGCCGGTGCCGATGATGGCCACGTCGGCTTCCAGGGTGCGGTCGGAGGAAACGGTGCGGCCATCAATGACGTCCCAGCCGCTCTCCTGGCCGATCTTCCACGGATCCTTGATGCCCTTGATATTGAGTTTTGACAGGTCCTGCATGGCGTTGTCCTTTTATTCTTGACTGGCTGGTGCAGTAGAGGTGAAAGCCGGATGCTCAGGCGATAACGTTCTGCGGCGGCCCCGGATAACCGGTGCTGCGTGCCGCCTGGGGTTTCACATACCAGGCCATGAACATCGGCTGGGTCAGCCCTTTGAAAACCATGCGAGACAGGCCCCGCTCACTGGCGGACCACTGGGTCAGTGTCTGTTGCAGTTCTGCTTCGCTCTGCTCAGCAAAGCTGGCCCAGGTGCCGGTGATATACCAGCGGGCTGCGCCGAGCTGCATCAGGTCGAGAACTTCAAGCACGGCGGCACGGGTGCCGGGCATGCCGCCTTCGAGCAGGTCGTCAAAGGCTTTCATGCCGTCTTTGGCGGTGGCGCCGACGGCGGTCAGGGCCGGGCCCAGTACCGCGCCGACCAGTGGGGTCAGCAGGTCTACGTCCTGCTGGCGAAAATGGCGGTAGCCCGCAGCGGGGCCATCGTTGCTGGAGCAGCCGGTCAGCAAGGCAAGGCTGGAACCGGCGGCAAGCATGGCGCTGCCGGCAGCGCTCAGCTTGAGAAAGCTGCGGCGGTTAATTCCCTGGTCCATAGCGCACTCTTCTTTTTTTGAGTTGAAAGTAGCAAGTTGAAAGTTACAACGCGGTTGAGGTTGTTGAGTCTTGTAATGTCTGGCCCGCGATTAACGGTAATGGCGCGGGTGTGGTCGTCCCAGGACAAAGACCTTTCCCGCGCTTTTAAACTTTATACTTTGAACTTGAAACTGATCATTTCAGCATGAATTTGTCGATCATCTTGTGCATGCCACGGCCATAAGGCGGCAGGATAAACTTGGTGGCGTTGAACTTGCCCTTCTTGTAGATGCCCTTGGCCTTGGAGAAGGTCTTGAAGCCTTCCGGGCCGTGGTAGGCACCCATGCCGGATGGGCCGATGCCACCGAAGGGAATGTCGTCCACGCCCACGTGGGAGATGGTGTCGTTCAGGCAGACGCCGCCGGAGTGAGTGCTCTTGAGGACGTGGTCGCCGTTGGCCTGGTTCCAGTCGAAGTAGTACAGGGCCAGCGGACGGGGGCGCTCGTTCACGTAATCGATGGCGTCGTCCAGGGTTTTGTAAGGCACCACGATCATCAGCGGGCCGAAGATTTCGTCATGGCTGATCTGCATATCGTCGGTGGCATTGAGCACCATGGTGTGGGGCAGTTTCTGGCTGCCGCTGAAGTCTTCATTGGCCGGGTTGATCTCAATCACCTCGGCGCCCTTCTCGCGGGCTTCGCTGACGTAGCCTTGCAGCCGTTTGAGCTGGCGCTCGTTAACGATGGCCGTGTAGTCCGGGTTGTTCACCATGGTGGGGTAGGACTGCTTCACCTGGGCGGTCCAGGCGTCCACAAATTCGCGCACCCGGTTCTCCGGGCAGAGGATGTAGTCCGGGGCCACACAGGTCTGGCCGGAGTTCATGCACTTGCCGAAGGCAATTCGCTCGGCCACATCCTTCATGGGGAAGTCCTGACCGATGATGCAGGGGCTCTTGCCGCCCAGCTCCAGCGTCACCGGAGTCAGGTTGTTGGCGGCGGCACGCATGATGTGCTTGCCCACGGCGGTGGAGCCGGTGAACAGCATGTGATCAAAGGGCATTTCGGAGAAAGCCTGGGCCACATCCACTTCGCCGTTGACCACGGCCACCTGCTCTTCCGGAAACGCCTCGCTGACCAGTTTTTCCAGCAGGGCGCCGGTGCGCGGAGTGGCTTCACTCATTTTCACCATCACCCGGTTGCCGGCGGCCAGCGCGGTGAGCATGGGCACGAGGGCCAGCTGAATCGGATAGTTCCAGGGCACGATAATGCCCACCACGCCCAGCGGCTGGTATTCCACCCAGGTTTTGCCGGGCCAACTCAGGGCGCTGACACTGCGTTTTTCTGCCTTCATCCACTTGCGCAGCTTCTTGCTGTTGTACTTGAGTGCTTCCAGGCTGAGCATAATCTCAGCCAGCTTGGTTTCGTCTGCAGCGCGGTTGGAAAAATCGTTGCTGACCGCTTCGACCCAGGCATCGATGTTATCCAGCAGCAGCGGCTTGAAACGGCCCATCAGCTCGATGCGCTGTTCGGCGCTGGGGTAAGGGTGCTGGCGGAACGCGGCCTTCTGGGCATCAAAGATGCGGTGCATGCGTTCGATAGCTGTATTGTTGCGTTGCAGTTCTTTGACTTCGGCGACCATGGTCACTTGCCTCCCGAGGCTTTTTTTATCCTGAGTCCGCGACTTCCTCGCGGCGTCTGACGCAAGCCTTTGCCGCCACAGAAAGTTTTCTTCAGTCGATCGCATTCCCTGATGCGACGCTTCTTCAGAAAATCCCCTGTGACAGCAAATTCTTACGCCATCCATCCACGCTGAAATCGCGGCTTCAGGATTATGTATGATGACAAGACCGGCAGTGCTGATTGCCGATCAAAAATTAACCTTGAGTCTGATTTTTAGAGTAATTACTCTAGGAGTCAACCTGCGGTAATGAAATCACAACATTTGGCCTACAATGACCAGCACCAAGGAACGGATCCTCAACACCAGCCTCGCCCTCTTCAACCGGCAGGGTGAACGTAATGTGACCACCAATCACATCGCCGAGGCCCTGGGCATCAGCCCGGGCAATCTCTACTACCACTTCCGGAACAAGGGCACGATTGTGGCGGCGCTGTTCGAGCGCTATAGCCAGCACTTGCTGACCCTTCTGGAAGCCCCCCAGGGGCCGCTGACCTGGACCATCAAGACCTACTATTTCGAGGGGTTGCTGGCGTCCATGTGGCAGTACCGGTTCTTCCATCGCGATCTGACCCACTTCCTGCACGCCGATGCGGAGCTGGCCGCCCGCTATCAGGCCTTTGTGGAAATCGTACTGGAACGGGGGCGGGTGATTTACGGTGAACTGCGCGGCAGCGGCATTATCGACGTGGATGATGAGCAGCTACAGGGACTGATGGTGAATACCTGGGTATTGATGTCCTCCTGGGCATCGCTGGTCCATGGCCTGCGCCCGGACGCGGCGGCGGATGAAGCCCTGGACGAATCCCTGATGCGTCACGGCGTTTACCAGATCATCTGCCTGGAAGAGCCCTTCCTGCGCGGCGAGGCCCGTGAGCACCTGGAAGAAATGAAGGCCCGCTACCGGGCGGCGAATAATACCTCGACCCTGCTGCTCGGCCATGTGCCGGGGCTGGACAGAACCGGCAGCGAATAGCTGCCCTTCCATCTGCCACTGCCAAAAACGGTTTTACCACAAAGGGCACAGAGCTCACGGAGGAAAACCCTCTTTTCTCGGTGTGCTCTCGGCCCTTCGTGGTGACGACGCAGGGTCATCGCCCTTTTCCCAATACATCCCACCAACCCTCCTTTCAAACGCAGGCGTTGATAACCGGTGGCTGTTTCCCTCTATGGGGCGCTGCTTGTACTTGGGCTGGATCCGATTCTCAATAATTCTGTCTTTATGGTCAGTGTTATTGGGTCAGGGAAAAGAAGAGGTCAACATATTGAATCATGCGTAAACCGACCGGTTTGTAACTGACTGACTTTTCTGTTTTTATCTTTCGATATGCAAATTTGTATTTTGTTATATGAAGCCGGCGCGTTCATTGGATATTCGAGCCGGCTTCCTAATAACTGTTAGGTGCACTCAAGTGTTGAGAGTACGAATGTGACAAGTTCCTTTAAGAGGAAAGTCTTAGACCCCGGGGCCCGCGTGAATCCATTTGTCGCGATGGCCGAAGCTGGGGTGACGCCAGAACAGATAAAGGCGTTCATTGTGGAGGTCTTAAAACCGTATTTCTCAAGCCTAGAGCGGTTGGAGGAACTCGCTGTGGACGTACTTGCTCCACAAGCGATTAATTTGGTTCGGCTTAAAGAAAATTCTTGGGCGCTGCACGCATTCAACCATGTGCTGGAAATTTATCGGCATGCATCAGAACTCAATCCCCAAGCTTGCTACCAGCTTTGTGCCGCATCGGAACCTGCTATTGCAGAAAGTCTATCTGAGTATTGGAGTAGCCTATATTTTGAGGAGCCAAAGGATGATCTTGACCTACATGACTTTAAGTACGAAGTATTTCGAAATATTGGAGCTCTGATTGAGGCAAATGTTCAGCCTCTTCTCCGCGATGTTTTGGCTCAGGTGCGCATCATTCGTGGAAAGAATCCACGTTTTGATGACATCAAAAAATTGAAGCTCGGGAATATTGTGGATGAGTTATCCCGGACAGCGGGCGTTCCGGATCTCTTCGCGCCGCCCCCTTGGGGTGTCAGGCTAAATCAATGGAGAAATATAGCGCAGCACCATAGATCCCGGGTTCAGGGGAAACGCATTATAGGTGTCTTTGGAGAACCCCCGAACGAATCAGAAGTTGCATTTTCTCGCGAAGAGCTATTTTCGGTAGTAATCTGCCTTTTCTCGGTGTTTCAAGCGCTCAGTATCGCTAGAACGCTGTTTTTCTTTGATCGCTGGGAAAATATCAAACCGTACCTTCGAGAAACGGAGGTCCGCTCAGATGTTCACATGATGACGTTTGTTTCTGGAGTTAGCACGCAGGGGTTTAGGGTCATTGAGTTATCGCAGAATGACTCATCGGCAAGAACAACTGTACTCGACCTTCACGAAACCACCCAACAGCGGCTCATTCATGCGAGCCATCTTCTTATTCCCTTATGGCGAAGCTCAAAGGCGAGGTTGGTTGAACTACGATATCTGACGAGTTCCAAAGAGCATAAAATGACCTTCTGCACTACGGGCGAAGCATGTCAACGCCTTGATGCTGAAGAAATCTCCATTGAAGAGTATCTTGATCATGTGACTTTCAAGAAGGTGGACGATGGGAGTCCAGAATCAACAAGCACCTAACCAGGCCAGGCACGGCGACGGCTTTTCCGTTGCGGCTTCGCCTCCACTACAAAGCCGCGCGTGCTGGCGGCGTTAATGGATTCGGGGGTGATCACCTTTGAAACTTGAAGGTCCGTATGCATACCAGGTCTCAGTGGATGGAGACGATAGCTATTCTGTTCTGAGTGCAGAGGGAAGGCGTACCTTTTTGGCGCCAGTTACTACTCGAGGTCCCAAGCTTTATGTGTTTTCCCACAGCAGCTCACTTATCTATATTGGGCAGACCGTTCAGGGAATGAGCGCACGCATGCGGCTTGGTTTTAAAGCAGACGGCACAGGAGGATATTGGGGGTATCGCTGGAGGAAGGAACTGGCTGAGGCCTCTCTTCATATCTGGGTTCTAAACGAATGTCCTGAAGAGGAAGAATTCTATGCTTTGGAGTGCATAGAGTCTGAAGTTGTTTACTTGTATCGGTCGGAATTCAACCAGTGGCCCAAATTTCAAACAGAGATTCACTTTCACGAATCAGAAGGGAATCACAGGGCCCTGGCGAGGGAAATTTTTAACGGCTTCAACAAAGAGGCCATTAACAAGGCAATGCACGCGACAAGCGCGTGATTGCGGCGTTAGCCCCGTGAGAGAGCATATGTTCGAGAGCCTAGAACAAGATAGTAAATTACGGGGGAAGGTGGTTCTGGCCCTTCAAAAAGCTATTGTTGAAACTTTTGATGCCGCAGATTGGAAAGAGGTCGGATATAAGGCTGGGCAAATCGATTACATCCGAGGGCATTCTCGTTTATTGCGCAGCCTTTCTTGGGGTGACGACGATTACGGCTCCTGTGTATTTCAGGCTATCGAGTTTCTGTTAAACGATGATGTCGAAGATTTGCAATGTTTTCTCGAAAACGAGAAAGCTGCGGACTGGCTTTGGAGCAATCACTCGGCACTAATGCGTGAAATTGGACTAAAACCAGAGGGCTTGGCTCCAACGTTTGTGCCACCAACTCTCTCTGCCAGAGATGTTGTTGAGAGAGCGCTTAAAGATACTGAGGCATTGCTAGCGACATCAGGCGCCACGAGCGGAGTTGATAGGGTGCATACCGCGCTACATGGCTACTTCCTTAGCCAGTGTGAAGCGGCGGGAATCACTGTGGATAAGGATGCTACGATTACCTCGCTATATAAGGCTCTTCGGAAATCCCATCCAAGTTTGAATAGTGGCGGTCACTGGTCAGCGGAAATTGACCGAATCTTAAAGTCCTTCTCTTCAGTTTTAGATACGCTGAATCAGCTGAGAAACCACGCGAGTGTGGCCCATGCAAATGAAAATCTGCTTTCGGAGGCAGATGCGGAGCTCGTATGCAATGCAAGCAGAACGATTCTGCATTACTTGGACAGCAAACTTCAGTGAAAAGGGCTAACAATCGCAGTCACGGCTACGTCTTTTCCATTGCGGCTTCGCCTCCATTCCAAAGCCGCGCGTGCTGCGGGCGTTATGCCTACAACTAAACGAGATATAAATAATGTCAGATAGCACATCAGCGCTTGCCATTGCGGTCCCGGGAGTCGTTGCGCTAGCGAGTTTATTGGTTCAAGCCTATAACATAAGGCAGCAACGCAATACGGAACTAGCGAAAATGTTTTACGAAGATCGGATCGCATCTTTGAGTTCTTTAACAAGAAGTGTATCTGAAATTCTTAAGAGTGCTGAATCTGCGATAAAATATCGGGATACATTAAAACTACCTTTTGATCAACTATGGCATAATTCGAACGGAAAAGTTCCTGCGGAAATTCACCAGGGTTTCCAGGCTGCTATTTACGGTGCCACTGTAATGGGATCCAAAAAATTTAAAGATGAAGTTGACAACAATTTGATCTTTTATCCTGATCAAATACAGAAGAAAATATCGAAATTTGCTTCTGAGTATTTTGATAAAATACCAGATCCTTTGCGCCCTGAATCTATAGACAGATTTCTTGAGAGTAGTATTCCCGTAATCCGAAAACACAGAGACTCTATAGTTAACGAGTCGCAGAAAATAATGGAATTAAAGGTATAGCAAAGCGCTGTTTTTGACTCGCGGCTACGCCGCTCGGCAAAAAGCTTGGCGTTATGTTTCGTAGCGACCTTTGGGGTCAGGTCTTTCATCGTTCATTCGAGTGCACGATGAAAGACCTGACCCTCAATGTTCTTTTGGCAACTGAAGAAAAGCGTTAAACGTTCTTTGAATGATTAGGCTATGAACGAGAACAAATATGGATATAGAAAATAATTTAGTTGAAATATTTCGAAGCCGATCAGCAGGGCCTTTTCTTTTTTTGGGGTCTGGATTTTCTAGGAGATATTTGGGGCTGGAGGACTGGAAGGGGCTGCTTAGCAAGTTTTGCGTGACAGGGAAGCCATTCGAATATTATCTGTCCTCCGCGAATGGGAATTATCCAAAAGTAGCCGCTCTATTAGCAAAAGACTTCAATGAACATTGGTGGGCTGCGCCAGAATATGAGAAAAGTGTGGAGCGCTTTAAATCAAAAATTAAAGATGAGACATCTGCGCTTCGCATAGAGGTTTGTAACTACTTGGCTACTCTAGATCAGTCTAAAGCAAAAGAGTCTGATTATTCTGAAGAGGTTAAATTGCTAGCCAACTTGAATGTCGATGGCGTTATTACAACCAATTGGGATATGTTTATTGAGCAACTTTTCCCGGAGTATAAAACGTATATCGGACAAGAAGAGTTATTGTTTTCAAATCCTCAGGAAATAGGTGAGATATACAAGATTCACGGGTGTTCAACTAACTCAGATTCATTGGTTCTTACTGATTCTGATTATAATTCTTTTGACCAAAAGAACACCTACTTGGCAGCAAAATTAATAACTTTGTTTGTTGAGCATCCCGTTGTATTTATTGGGTATTCAATTTCGGATGAAAATATTAGCAGTTTGTTAAAGGCAATATCTGGCTGCATTGGGAAAGATAATATTGAGCAGCTGAGGAAAAACCTGATTTTCGTCCAGCGATTGTCCGCAGGAGAAGAGCCAAACATATCGGACACTTATTTAACTATTGATGGAATACAGATACCATTAGTGTTAGTTAAAACTAACGACTTCCTTCCAGTTTATAAAGCAATTCATTCCACCAAAAGGAAAATTCCTGCCAGAGTATTGCGTTATTGCAAAGAGCAGCTATACGAACTGGTGCAATCTTCAGAACCAGAGAAGAAAATTTGCGTTGTTGACATAGATGAAATTGAAACAAAAGATGATGTAGAGTTTTTAGTCGGTGTTGGGGTTGCTCAACAAGATTTTGTAGGGCCGTCACCAATCGGCTATGCGAGCGTTAGTAAAAATGAATTGTTTGAAGATTTGCTGCATGAGAATAAAGGCTACGATTGTGAGCAAATTCTAAAGCATGTTGCTCCAAAAGCATGTAAGTCAACACCTAATATTCCGGTGTTTATGTACCTAAATAAGTTGGGTATTGCTAGTGAGGAAGCTTATAGGGAAAGCGGCTATCAGATAGATAAGGTTGTATTTCGCGATGTCAAAAAGTTGAGGATGGATACATACAAAAAGCCTTATTTTAGAAACTATCGCCACATGAATATGGATCAAATTATTGAAGCTTGCACTCCCGAAAATGCCGCTGCTTACATTCCATTTCTAAGCGCAGAAAAAATTGATACTGAAACCCTTCGTCAGTTTTTAATTGATAACGAAGAAAAGTTTGATTATGGAGTATCAAACTATGCAAGTAGTTTTAGAAAGCTTGCTGCACTTTATGATAGATTGAAGTGGGGATGGTGACGCTTAACAAGTCAAGGAGCAGGGCACGGGGTCAGACCTCACATTTCACTGGCCTCCATGGCATCCTGGCATGACCCCATGTTGTTATTGGCCTCAGTGCCTCCCTGCCCCCTCTCTGCCGAGAACCATACCTGTCAGCGAAACCCGAACCCCTGCACAAACGCCAGTAGTCGTTGTTCCAGCCAATAGCGCTGGCTTTTGTCTCCCACAAAGCCCACATGGCCACCGTAATCGCTGACTTCCAGTGTCACTGCGGGCCCCAGTTCTTCCTGGTGCGGCAGGGTTTGCGGTGTCATGAAGGGGTCGTCGCGGTTTTGCAGCATCAGCGTGGGGGTGCGGATCTGTAGCAGCTTGGGGCCGGCGGAGCATTGTGCGTAATAGTGGTAGGCGCTACGGAAACCGTACAGCGGCGCGATGATCTGGTCGTCGTAACGCCAAAATGAGCGGATGCCGCTCATGTTCAGGCGATGCAGGCGTTTGGCTTCCGGGGGATTCACCTTGTCCAGGTGGGTTTTCTGAACGGCAAAATTGCCCAGCAAGGTTTTCAGCAGGTGCTGGCGGTACAGTTTCGACAGGCCCTGATCCAGCCGGTTGGCGCAGATGTCCAGCCGCAGTGGAGAGCAGACTGTGGCCACGGCACTCAGGTCGCCATTGTCCCGGTGGGCCAACCAGTTCAGCAGGCGGCTGCCGCCGAGTGAAACGCCAATGGCAATGCGATGCCCGGTGGGATTTTCATGGAACACATGCTTGATGACCGCATCCACATCGTCCACTTCCCCGGCGTGGTAGCACAGGGCGGTGTCGTTGGGTTTCTTGGCACCCCGGCTGTTGATGGCCACGGAACGAATGCCCGCCTCGGCCAGCACCTTCTGCATGCCGCGCATGTAATGGGAGTCGCTGCAGCCGGACAGCCCATGGAGTAACAGCACGGTGAGTTGCCCGGGGCGACTTTCCGGCCCGGCCCAGTCCAGCAGCAGATAATCACCGTCCTTCAGGTTCAGCCGTTCACTGCGCCGTTCTACCTCGGGCAGGCTACGGCCCATGGGCCCCCACAGGGTTTGCAGGTGCGGGTTGCGTAGCCATAGCGGTGGTCGAAATGCGGACCGTACGATCTCGCCCATAGGCAGGGTCTCATCCAGTGGTCAGGAAAAATCACGCCTGAGGCGCGGCGTACGTATGGTAGCCTTTTGTTTTTCCCGCTGGCAGCTATTCGTGATGGAGATTCCATGCCGCGCCGTTTTTTTGATGATCAGGATTTTCACTCCGGACAGGCCGTAGCGTTGGGCGCCAGCGCCAGCCACCACATTGGCAAGGTGTTGCGTATGGCGGTGGGCGAGGAACTGGTGGTTTTTAACGGCCGCGGGGGGGAATGGCTGGCGCGCATAACGGCCATCAACAAAAAAGCGGTCACCATTGAGCCGCAGCGCTTTGCCGATGAAGACCGCACCGCCCCGCTGGCGGTGACGGTGGCGCTGCCGATGATCAAGGGTGAGCGTATGGATTATGCGATCCAGAAAGCCACCGAGCTGGGCGCCCGTTCCCTGGTGATTCTGGATACCGAACGCTGTGAAGTGCGCCTTAAGGGCGAGCGGCAGGATAAAAAGCTGGGGCATTGGCAGCAGGTGGCGATCAGCGCCTGTGAGCAGTGCGGCCTGAACCGGGTGCCGCAGATCACCGGTGTGAGGTCGCTCAAGGATTGGTTGAGCGGGGATCTGCCAGGCTTGCGACTGATTGCCCACCCGGGGAAAAATCCGTTCTCCCCCGCTGCCCTGAAAGGCGTAGCGGAACTGGCCCTGCTCACCGGCCCGGAAGGCGGTTTTTCCGATGACGAATTGCGCGCGGCAGAGGAAAACGGTTTTGTCGCCTTTGCCCTGGGTAACCGGGTATTGCGGGCGGAAACCGCACCGGTGGCGTTACTGGCCGCGCTGTGGGCGTGGCATGGCCGCTAGGAGAAAGGGCCGGAGAGCGCGTCGTCGCCGCACTGCCGGCGGAACATCAGGCATCGCTACAGCGCTGATTGGCGTTGCCGGATTTGCATTGCTGCTGGGGCTTTATGCTCGCCACGATCCCCTGTTGCCCTGGCTGGCGGCAGTGTATGCCGGGCTCTCGGTGTTCACGCTGGGGTTGTATGCCTGGGATAAGCGTGCGGCGGTGCATGCCCGGTCGCGCATTCCCGAGCAAAGCCTGCATCTGTTATCGCTGGCAGGAGGCTGGCCTGGGGGCATGTTGGCCCGCCCCCTGTTTCGCCATAAAACCCGCAAGCAACCGTTTACCGGCATTTTCTGGTGCACGGTGCTGCTGAACATGGCAATGGTGGCTGCGTTGCTGTGGTAGCGGCGGGCTGTATAGACAATAACGAAAAAGGGAGAACACAATGCCGTTAACCAGCCCGATAATTACACCGGTGGTGGTCCTGGTCGCCTGGTCCATGGTCATGTGGCTATGGATGTACATCACCCGCCTGCCGGCCATGAAAGCGGCCAACATGAAGCCGGACCCGAATGCCCCACGCGGTGAACAGATGAGCACCCTGCCCGCTCGTGTGCGCTGGAAGGCGGATAACTACAATCACCTGATGGAACAGCCCACGGCGTTTTATGCCGTGGCCCTGTCGCTGGCACTGCTTGGCCAGGGTGATGGCATCAACCTGAAGTTGGCCTGGGCCTATGTGGGTATCCGCGTGGTGCATTCGCTCCTGCAGGCGCTGATCAACAAGATTGAGCTGCGCTTTGTGTTGTTTGCCCTGTCGTCACTGGCCCTGATTGGGTTAACCGTGAATGCGTTGCGCGCCGTGTTCTGATGGCCTTTGATACTGATCTGGCGTTGCGGGTGCGCGAAGGCCTGCGCACTGTCAGTGGTGCCCTGCCCGATGAAAAGCGCATGTTCGGTGGCCTCTGTTTCATGATCGCCGGCAACATGTGTTGCGGCATTCTGGGTGACCGCCTGATGGCCCGGGTCGGGCCGCAGTCCCATGAACGGTTGTCCGCTGAGCCTGGCGCCGGCGAGATGGATTTCACCGGCCGGCCCATTAACAGGCTGTTGAAAAGCCCTTTACGTACTCAGCGTGGCCTGAAGGGGGCAGCTGTTGTGTTTTGTCGCGACGGACAGGGTGGCTCCCTTTCCTAGCGACAAAGCGCAGCAGATGGGCCCTTCAGGCCGCGCCCTCCGGGTCTTCCAGGCTGGCCCGCACTCGTTGTTGCAATGTCTCGATGGGTGGACACACACCGTCAACATTGCGCCTAGATTGCGAACCAGCCTGAAAGACTGAGCATGCAAAGGGCTTTTCAACAGCCTGTTAGGGCATGCTGATGATTGACGCGGATACGGTAGCCGAGGACGCTGCGCTACAACGCTGGCTGACTCACTGCTTTGCTTTTTTGCGTACCCTGCCACCCAAATAAATCATTCAGGAATGACCATGCTGCAAATCGGGATTGTGATCTACGATGATGCCGAAGTACTGGATTTTGCCGGTCCTTTTGAAGTGTTCTCTACCGCCGCCCGGCTCTGTGATAGCCCGCCCTGGCAGGTGTCTTTGATCAGTGAAAATCCTGAGGTGATGGCGAGAGGTGGCTTCCCGGTGAAAAGTCACTTCACCTTCGCCGATCATCCGCCGCTGGATGTATTACTGGTCAGTGGAGGGGTACATACCGCTGTCATGGAAAATTCCGTGTTACTGACAGCCCTGCGCGAGGCCGGCCACGGCGCCCGCTGGGTAACGTCGGTCTGTACGGGTGCCTTTCTACTGGCAGAGGCCGGGCTGCTCACCGATCAGCGGGTAACCACCCACTGGGAAGATATCGCTGACCTGCGCCATGGTTTCCCGGCGCTGGATGTGCAGGAAAAAATCCGCTGGGTAGAGGATGGTAACCGTCTCACGTCGGCGGGTATTTCCGCCGGTATCGATATGAGCCTGCATCTGGTGGAAAGACTGC
>NZ_LWEZ01000112.1:0-1223 GCF_001634945.1 Alcanivorax sp. HI0044 | reverse complement strand
GGAAACGGCTCCAGTCGATCAGGGTGAAGGATTCAGACAATTTGGCCACCAATGACAAGTGCTTTGTCCGCCCAGCATCTCACGCACTCCTGGTGCTCACCAGTACCATATGGGCCAAGCGTCAACGTATCCTTTTCGCCAGGAGGCTCAAAATGAATGCACCGGCAAAACAGCTTCATAACAATCCGACCGCTGCCCGCCCGACCATGGTTATCCCCACCGTCCGCCAGCCGGACTTCGACCTGGCGGACGATGTGCCCAAATACTGGTGGGATAATGACCCGCTAAAAACCCTGTTGCTGGGCGCCCTGTCCGCCAGCTTCCCCGCCGGGGAGCGATTCTTCATTGATTCCGTGCGACATTATCAGGACCGCATTAGCGATCCGGAGCTGAAGAAAGCCGTGCGTGCCTTTATCGGCCAGGAAGCCCACCACTCCAAGGAACACAAGCTGCTCAATGGCTATCTGGAAGAACGGGGCGTCGGCCTTGGCCGTCTGGATCGTGAAATTCAGGGCTTCATGGACTGGATGCGCAAGAACCTGTCACCGGAGCGGCAACTGGCGCATACCGTGGCCGTGGAGCATTTCACCGCACTGATGGCGGAAGAATTCCTGCTCAAATATGACGCCCTGGATGAAATGGACCCGCGCATGGCACCGATCTGGGCCTGGCATGCCATTGAAGAATCCGAGCACAAGGCCGTGGCGTTTGATGTGTACAAGCACATCGGCGGCAGCGAATTCACCCGCGTCACCGAGATGGCACTGGTGAGCGTTCTATTCCCGCTGTTTTCTACCCTGCATCTGACGCAACTTATGAAGGAACAGGGCGAGCTGACCAATGTGAAGTCCTGGCTCGGCGGCCTGAACTACATGTGGGGCAAACCCGGCGTGTTCCGCAAGCTGCTACCGTCCTACTTCAAGTTCTACAGCCCGCGCTTCCACCCGTGGCAACACGATGCCCGCGATCTGGTGGAAAAGGCGAAGAAAAAATGGCTGGGTGACTGGGCCTGATATCTGCTTTGCCGAATGCCAAACGCCGGATGCCGGACGCTTAAAATCACAAACCCGGAAAGGGTTGCATGGTGAGACAAAGCGACAAGGCTGCTGACTTAAATCCAGGCACTACGGGCATTAACTTGAAGCAGGATCAGAGGTGACGAAGCGCCTTCGCGCTTCGTCCATTGTAAAATAGCGGCAACGATCTATTTTTTGGGGCCAGGC
>NZ_LWEZ01000111.1:0-774 GCF_001634945.1 Alcanivorax sp. HI0044 | reverse complement strand
AGCGGCGGGTATGGTTTGGGGCTGTCCATCGTGAAGCGGATTGTGGACTGGCACGGCGGAGAGATTCGCGTGGAAGAAAGCCCGGAAGGCGGAGCCCGGTTTACCGTAAGCTTGCCCAAGAGCCAGCAAGGCCAGCATGTGCTGGGTCGGATGAGTGGATAGTGCGCCGGGCACCAGATACCGGACGATATCGAAAACCGTAATCGAACCCGGCTGCAGTGCGCGAGCTGTGCGTCAGGCACCCGGTGCCAGGCGATATATAGCCGATAAGGTCTATAAGGTTGTCCGTTATCGTGCAATCTGTCATCGGACCTTCATTTAAAATGCGTCTCCCGACGCCCTCCGGGACGTCTGCCTGATCCNGCCACCAATACTGATAACAGGATTAGCCGAGTCATGTCTTACATCCTATCCATCGACCAGGGCACCACCAGTTCCCGCGCCATCGTTTTTGATGCCAGTGGCCGTGCCTGTGGGCAGGCGCAGAAAGAGTTTCGCCAGCATTTTCCCCAGGATGGCTGGGTGGAGCACGATGCCATGGAGATCTGGAATGACACCCTGGCGATGTGCCAGCAAGCCTTGCGCAATGCCCGGGTGGAGGCACAGCAACTGGCCGCTATCGGTATCACCAACCAGCGAGAAACCACCGTGCTGTGGGACCGGGAAACCGGGGATCCGCTGGCCAAAGCCATTGTCTGGCAGGATCGCCGTACAGCCGCCACCTGTGAAAGGCTAAGGGATCAGGGGCATGAAAGCTGGGTGCGCAGCAAGACG
>NZ_LWEZ01000110.1:0-526 GCF_001634945.1 Alcanivorax sp. HI0044 | reverse complement strand
TGATAGCCCGCCGGTCAGCCTTTATCGTAAGATTGGCAATTGTGAACAACTTCAAAATTTCACGGTTGAGCCTGCGATAGGCCCGATGATCGCCTAGAATGGCGCAACCATTTTCCGGGGGGCGGGTCAGAGGCTGAGCCGGTGGCTCCGTGATCGGGCTGTAATGCTTTTACAATCAGGTTGTTATGATGCGTACACTCCTTGCTTCGCTGTTGGTCTTGTCGCCCTTTGCGGTGATGGCTGATCTGTCTTCCGGCAAGATGATCTATGGCTTGCACGAAAACGTGCATATCAAGGAGTTGGGCATTACCGTGCCTGCCAAACTGGATACCGGCGCAGGTTCAGCCTCCCTGAGCGCCCGTTATATCCGTACGTTTGAGCGCGATGGCGTGGAAATGGTCGAATTCGACCTGGCCATCGACCGCGATGATCGGGAAGACTGGGGTATTACCACGGAACAATGGGATGATGTGGAGCTGCCTTTATCGGGGCATGTGCGTATCAAGCGACGGGCAGAGAGTGTGTC
>NZ_LWEZ01000109.1:0-1742 GCF_001634945.1 Alcanivorax sp. HI0044 | reverse complement strand
CGTTTCATCTCATGGTCAATGGCCCGGGCCACCACATCCCGGGGAGCAAGCTCACCGCGCTCATCAAAGCGGTTCATGAAGCGTTCGCCATTGGGCAGCAGCAGGTGTCCGCCTTCGCCGCGAATGGCTTCGGTGACCAGGAAGCTTTTCGCCTTGGGGTGATAGAGGCAGGTTGGGTGGAACTGCATGAATTCCATGTTGGCCACGCGGCAGCCGGCCCGCCAGGCCATGGCGATGCCATCGCCGGTGGCCACATCCGGGTTGGAGGTATACAGGTACACCTTGGAGGCGCCGCCGGTGGCCAGTACCACGGAGCGGGCCAGAATAACGTCGGTTTCCCCGGTCTGAATGTTGTGCACGTAGGCGCCGCAACAGCGTTTTTCTTTGCCTTGTTCCCCGTTGGGGGCGTCGTGTTCCTGCACGATCAGGTCCACGGCTACCCGGTGTTCAAAACGGGTCACGTTGTGTTTCTGGCAGACCTGTTCAATCAATGTGCCGGAAATGGCTTTGCCGGTGGCGTCGGCAGCATGAATGATACGCCGGTGGCTGTGGCCGCCTTCGCGGGTCAGGTGGTAGGGCAGCTTGCTGCCGTCACCACTGTCAAAGCGGGTGAAGTCCACGCCCAGATCAATCAGCCAGCGGATAGCGTCGGGACCGTTTTCCACGGTAAAGCGCACGGCATCATCGTGGCACAGGCCGGCGCCGGCCACATGGGTGTCGGCCACGTGGCTTTCCAGTGAGTCTTCCTGATCCAGCACCGCGGCCACGCCACCCTGGGCGTAGTAGGTGCTGGCACTGGTGAGCTCTCCCTTGGAGAGCAGGGCAACCTGACACTCATCCGGCAGGCGCAAGGCAGCGGTGAGGCCTGCAGCGCCGGAGCCGATAATGAGTACATCGTGTCGGTAGGTAGCCATGGAGAATCCTGTTGTGAAGAGCCCGGTTGGGTGGGATATGCGGTGGCCAGTATAGCGGTGAATCCGGTCCTGACTAAATGACCAATGCTGACCTATCCCCCAAATGGGGGATGCGGTTTTGTGACAGTGTTGTTATTTTCCTGTGACTTGGGACAGCGCTGCTTTCATTGGGGGAAGTGGCGTACGGACAATCAGTATCGGGGAACACTATGAGAAGGGTACTAAAAGGGCTGGCAGCCAGCGCGATGGGTGTGAGCTTGTTAAGTGGCTGTATGTCTGCGAATTACTACACGGAGCAGGGTACACCCATCACGCAGGACACGATTGATCTTTTCAACACCAATCCGAATAATCCGATTATTCCCTATGCCAAGGGTAAGGCGACTTATAATGCCTACCCATGGGCCAGTGAAAGAATCCAGAGAGCCTTTGACGAGAAGCCAAGAAGCAGTGCCAATGATGAAATGGCGCGGGCGGCGGATTACTGGTTGCATGATGGTGATATGCCGCCGCTGGATATCACGGTAACGCGCCATCGCCCGAAGAATAGCGTGGGAACGGTTGCGACGGTGCTGGTGACGACGCTGGGCTGTACTTTCAGTCTTTGTCTGGTTCCTGTGGTGTCACCGCAGCACTTCGATACGACCATTGAAATGCGCTCGGAAGGGGAGCTGGTGTATAGCGCCAACGCTCACTACCGCGGCACATTGTTCATGAGCTGGTTTCCGCTAGGGAAATTACGTGGCACCCAGAAAGTCACCGATGCGGCCTGGTATGCCTCGTTCTTCTCCCATGAAGAAAAGCTGACGCGAAGCATCGTTGCGGAAG
>NZ_LWEZ01000108.1:0-666 GCF_001634945.1 Alcanivorax sp. HI0044 | reverse complement strand
ACGACGGCGGCTTCGCACACCTTGGGGTGTGAGACCAGGGCGCTTTCCACTTCCGCGGTGCCCATGCGGTGGCCGGACACATTGATGACATCGTCCACGCGCCCGGTAATCCAGTAGTAGCCGTCTTCGTCACGGCGTGCTCCGTCACCGGTGCAGTAATAACCGGGGAAGCTGGTGAAGTAGGTTTGCACAAAACGCGGGTGATCGCCCCACAAGGTGCGGGCCTGGCCGGGCCAGCTATCGGCGATGACCAGGTTGCCCTCTGCAGCGCCGTGCAGCAGCTTGCCGTCGTTATCCACCAGTGCCGGCTGGACACCGAAAAAGGGCAAGGTGGCAGCACCGGGTTTGGCTTCAATGGCACCGGGCAGAGGGCAGATCATGATGCCGCCGGTTTCTGTCTGCCACCAGGTGTCGACCACAGCCGCCTGGCCGTTACCCAGCTGGTCGTGGAACCAGTGCCAGGCGGCCGGGTTGATGGGTTCCCCGGCTGTGGCCAGGATGCGCAGACTGTCGCGCCGGCTGTTGGCACAGCAATGCTCGCCGCCGGCCATCAGTGCGCGGATGGCGGTGGGAGCGGTATAAAGAATGTCGATATTGTAGCGGTCAATAATCTCACCGACTCGCTGATCGTCCGGGTAGTTGGGTACCCCTTCGAACATGACGCAG
>NZ_LWEZ01000107.1:0-898 GCF_001634945.1 Alcanivorax sp. HI0044 | reverse complement strand
TCTGGTAGTGGTGTTTCTGGTGTGGGCCCGGGCGGCGAATCTGATTTATATCTTTTACCCGGTTAATGAGTGGCACCTGGAGAATGTACTGCTGTTCTTCGGGGTGGGCAGCAGTGTGGGCGCCTTGTTCTGCGCCATCGTTTTCACCGCCAGCGTGTTTTCACTGCCCATGATCATGGATCGCAAGACGGACATGGTGACCGGGGTGATTACCAGCACCAACGCGGTGCTACGCAATAAACCGGCGCTGTTTGTGTGGGCCTGCCTGATTGGTGTTTGCCTGCTGGTGGGCTTGTTAACGGCCTACCTGGCGCTGGTGGTGCTGCTTCCGGTGCTTGGCTATGCCACCTGGCATGCCTACCGCGAAGTGATTGATGCCAGCGTATGGGAGCCGCGCTTTACGCTTCCTGCTGAGGATGCAGATTGAATGCGGGAACCGCCTTTCCGGCAACGATCCCCGCATTTCTCTGAACAGCCTGAGGGCCTAGTCCTCGTCCATGTAGCCCAGCAGGTGGGGCACCATCCGTTCGATCTCCTTGCGTGTCATGCCTTTGCGTGCGGCGTAGTCGTCCATCTGGTCCTTTGCCAGTTTGCCGGTGCCGAAATACTTGGCCTGTGGGTGGGAGAAGTACCAGCCGGATACAGCCGCAGTGGGCAGCATGGCGTAGCTTTCGGTTAGCGTCATGCCGGCATGGGTTTCCGGGTCCAGTAACTGCCACAGCAAGGCTTTCTCTGTATGGTCCGGGCACGCCGGGTAACCCGGGGCAGGGCGGATGCCTCGATATTTCTCGCTAATCATGTCCTGGTTGCTCAGTGCCTCATCGCTGGCGTAGCCCCAGTAGTCCTTGCTCACTTTTTCGTGCAGGCGCTCGGCGAACGCTTCCGCCAGCCGGTCAGC
>NZ_LWEZ01000106.1:0-760 GCF_001634945.1 Alcanivorax sp. HI0044 | reverse complement strand
GTCAATGGTGCGCCGGTGTTTGTCCCCGGTTAGCGCAACCAGCGTAGCTGGAAAATTAAACGTAAATGAGTCCTACGATGGCAACCTTATTAAATGCCACGGTGCCCGCGGCGCTGATTAGCGCACCGGGTTCCGGGCAGGGTAAATCCCTGATTACCGCCGCGCTGGCAAGGCTGCACCGCAATGCGGGGCGCCGGGTTCGCGTGTTCAAGTTCGGCCCGGACTATCTGGATCCGATGATTCTGGAGCAGGCCAGCGGCGCGCCGGTGTACCAGTTGCAACCGTGGATGACCGGGGAGCATGAATGCCGCTGGCGCCTGGCGCAGGCTGCGCAAGAGGCCGATCTGATTCTGGTGGAAGGCGCCATGGGGCTATTCGACGGCACGCCATCCAGTGCGGATCTGGCGGTGCTGGCGGGTATCCCCGCCTTGCCGGTGATCGACGCCTGGGGCATGGCGCAAACGTTCGGTGCCGTTGCGTTGGGGCTGGCCAATTATCGCGATGATCTGGTGGTCAACGAGGTGATTGCCAACCGGGTGGCCAGCCAACGTCATGGCGATTTGTTGCAGGAAGGTATGCCTGAGGACGTGACCTTGCTGGGCTCGGTGCCCCGGCATCCGGCCATGACCTTGCCCGAGCGTCATTTGGGATTGGTGCAGGCCAGAGAGCTGGCGGATCTGGATGCGCGTCTGGATGAGGCGGCGGCAGTATTGCAGGAGGCAGGGCTGGACCGGTTGCCGCAGCCGGTGCGTTTTTCCGC
>NZ_LWEZ01000105.1:0-671 GCF_001634945.1 Alcanivorax sp. HI0044 | reverse complement strand
TTTCCCCGCGTCACCTTTCATCGCGGTACACGCCGGGCTGGCAGCCAGTACTTTGGCCCCTATCCCAGTGGTGGGGCGGTACGTGAAGCCCTGTCGTTGATCGAGAAAGTGTTCCAGGTCCGCAATTGTAGCGACAGCTATTTCCGTAACCGCACCCGTCCCTGCCTCCAGCACCAGATCAATCGTTGCACGGCACCGTGCGTAGGGCTGGTGAGTGAAGCCGATTATGCGCGCCAGGTAAAAATGGCGGCGGATTTCCTGGATGGACGCAGTCGGGAAGTGGTGGAGCAGCTCAGTGACGATATGGAGGCGGCATCCCTGGCGCTGGAGTTCGAGAAAGCGGCGATCCTGCGGGACCAATTGGCCGCCATTCAGTCCGTGCAGCAAAAGCAGTACGCGGAAACCGGGCAGGGTGATCTGGATGTGGTTGCGATTGAAACCCGCCATGGCCTGGCCGTGATCGAAGTGCTGATGATTCGTGATGGCCGCATCCTTGGCCACCGAACCTTTCGTCCGGATACCCGGGGAGAGGAAGATAGCAGCGAAATTCTTGAAGCCTTTCTCTCGCAATATTATTTGGGCGACAGGGAAGACCCGGTCAAGCCGCAGGAAATCCTGCTGAGTATGGATATTGCGGGCGCTGAAGCGTTGCAGCAGGCACTGGAAAGCCA
>NZ_LWEZ01000104.1:0-2078 GCF_001634945.1 Alcanivorax sp. HI0044 | reverse complement strand
TCCTTTGTAGGAGCGGCGCTTGAGCCGCGAACCGTGCAAAGCAGGACATCCACCTGATAATTTGCAATCTTGCCCTGCACCACTCAGGGCTCCGGCTTCTCCAGCTCCTGCATCACATAGCCCACCTCGTCCATCTTCTCGGTGAGTACCTGCTGGGCATCAAACAGACCCCGGTTATAGAAATGTGGTCCCAGCTCTTTGGCAAAGAAATCAATCAAGAACTCCGCCTCGAACCCACCGATATCCTGCTGAAGCTCGTCTTCGAAGTACCCCTTGATCTTGCTGACCATGCGGGATTTTTGGTCTGGGGTGAAGGTGATATCGGTCATGGTTTACTCATTGCCGAAGAAGGGTTGGAGCAAAGTGCAAGACCTAACCCCATTCGCCCATCATTTGGCGACCGGTTTTTAATGGCTTTTTTATGCATTTAGCCACCCATGCTCTGGATGATTTTTTTGTTTAATTCCTGAAATGACTTTACAAGATCATCACACGCTACCTTTGATGCACCACAACGTGCCGACATATCTATATAGATAGTGCCATCGCGCTCAATTACTCGTCTCTCAACATATGCTGGATGAGCTGGATGATTTATTGGAGTAAAACTGTACATCACACCCTCTTGAGAGCTGGCGATAGTCCACCCGTTTTTCTCGTAAACACTAAAAGACTTATCGCCTTTTAAATCGTTTAATTTTTCACCAACACTTTGACCTTCTTTATTATGACCGGTATACCCCAGATCCTCGCCATAGACCAAACAGGGCAGCAGACCAATCGCGATTAAAGAAAGTAAGCATTTCATGCTGATTACTCGTTTGATTGCATAACGCCGGCCATCATGCGCTCGTCGCATGCATGGCATTGTTATGTACCGGAACCAATTAGAGCTGCCACTATTGAGGCCCCTGCACTAACAATAGCAACCACCATAGGAATGACAATCTTCCAGCGCTCGGACCTAGAAAGTTGCCTATCATGAATCTCAATAGCCACATCCATGAGCTTGTTCACTGTATTTGAATCTAAAATAGGACGTATTTTTTTCTTGTTTTCGGTAGCATGAGGAAGTACGTACCTGGAAATCAGTGAAACTCGATTCACTTTCCCATCTTCTTCCTCATCCTCGTTCTCAAAGCGAACTCGGAAAAACTCGGGGTGCGCTCGCCCCAGATCAATCCAGCTGTTCTCTGAATCCGGCTTATTTTTTAACTCATCGATCAAACCGGATTCACTGCGACTCGTATATTTGTCATATGCGAGAACCTGTATCAGAGCAAGAACATCTGCCAGGCGCCCCGGCTTTAGATACGACGTTTTCCGCTCCTCGCTCACGATTCCCTCTCCTTCACATAACGCCCGGCTTTGGGGCGGACTTGTAGCCGCGCAGCGGCGGAAAGGCCGTCCAGCCCCGAAGGGGGGCGACAACAGCCGATAGTTATGTAATCTTATCCACGCTCCCGTATGAAGGCGTCACTTCTAGATATTTCGCCATGATATTCAGGAAGGTGCGTACTTAAGTACTGCCTCAGCTCATTTTCATGCTCAGTGGTAGTTGATGGCCCAAGCATAATACCCGCAGACATCAGGCAGATTTTATCGTAAGCCACATCAATAAACTGTATATCAGTTGGGTCATTGTTAATTATGACTTCTTGGCAGGTATTATAAAGTGAAGACCCCCGTCTTGGCCTCAGCTGTTTAATCGGTACGGCTTGCAAAACAAACCTCACTTCCTCTTGGAATTCCCAGAGCTCATTTTTAGTAAGAGCATAGTCTTCTATATAGCCCTGAGTCATCAGGCCGCGTACGTCTTTATACATTTGAATTCTTGGTTGTTCTTTATATACGACTTTGGATAGAAACTCTGTGTCTCGCTCGCCTCTGTGAAACAAAAATACGTAAGCATTTCTATTGGTATGATTTGCAATAAAGTGCTTCTTAAAAAACTGAGGCTTCAAGAAATCAGGCGAAAATTCAATTCTTACTGCAAACGGCGAATTCACATACATCTTCCAAAGCGGAATACTTTCGCGCTTTTGTGATGTCCAGCAACTGACAAAGGTATAAGGGGC
>NZ_LWEZ01000103.1:0-846 GCF_001634945.1 Alcanivorax sp. HI0044 | reverse complement strand
CCTGGCGGTTGTAGGGTGTATTGGCTGTGGTTGGCCACTATTCTACCACTGATGGCCCTGCCCATCCCAGATGGGGTCGCAAAGGCGTAGCTTCAAGGGGCCCGAAAACAGAAAAGGGGGCCGAAGCCCCCTTTTCCTTGGTTACAAACCGCTGTCTTAGAAATGCACTTTCATGCCCACGTAGCCGGTACGCGGCTTGTTGGGGCGGGCGCCGGCAGGATCACGGGAAACGATTTCCTGATCGTCGAACACGTTGTCCACCTTGGCGTACACTTCCATATCGCTGCTCACCTGATAGGTCGCCACGATATCGGCAATCACGTAATCGCTGGTGCGTTTGAACGTGGTTACCTGACCAGCACGGTCACAGCTATTGTCGATGCACATACCATCGGTATGGCTGACGGACATCAGTGCAGACCAGGCCGCCGGTTTTTCCAGGCCGAACGTCAGGCTGGCCAAGTGCTCCGGCAGGTACGGCAGCACATCACCATCCAGCACGGATAAATCATCCGCATCCTTGGTAATTTCACCGTCGGTATAGGTATAAGCCAAGCGAATCGGGGCACGAAGACCACTATCACCTTCCCAGACCACGCTGCTCAAGCCCACTTCCAGACCCCGCACTTCGGATTCACCAAAGCTCTGGGTGCCGGAATCGTCACCATTAGGGCAAGGGTTAGCGATGGAGCAGTTCTGGATAGTGTTTTCATAATCGCTGTAGAACGCGATCACATCCGCACTGAAGTTCTCGTTCCAGTAGCGGAAACCGGTTTCATAGTTGACGCTCTTTTCCGCATCGGTGCCTTTCTGGGAAGACGCACCTGCAGGCGCAAAGCCCTGATG
>NZ_LWEZ01000102.1:0-13250 GCF_001634945.1 Alcanivorax sp. HI0044 | reverse complement strand
ATGGACATACACCTTCAAAAGCGCGCCTAGACTGCGAACCAGCCTGAAAGACTGAGCATGCAAGGAGTTATTCAGAGGCTCCTTAACCCGGCAAGCTCAGCCTTCCCTGGTCGCTTGTCAGCGTAGCGTGACGCTGATCAACAACAACAGCGCAAGAATGACCACCGCGCCTTTCCACATTCTCAATTGCCGGATGTTACTGTCGGCCACCGGTTTGTTACTGCGTACCGGGCGGCGTAATGCGTCACGGAATTCCGCCGCGTCGGTGAAGCGCATCTTTGGTTGCCGTTGCAGCGCCAGTTGCAGCACGTTGTTGATCCACAGGGGGATAAACGCATTGTGGCCCTGCAGGGGGGGCAGCGGGCGGTGCACGGCTTTTTCATAGCGTCCCTGCCAGGGCAGGGCACCGGTGAGCATTTCATGAATAATGACGGCGGTGGAGAACAGGTCGCTCTGCTCGCTGGGCGCTTCGCCTTCCACCAGCTCCGGTGCACTGTAATGCCGAGTGCCCAGAGGAATGCTGGCAGTGTGTTGCTCCATGCCCCGGCAATGGCAGCTGCCAAAATCCACAATACGAACCAGCCCCTCGGTATCCACCATGATGTTGTCCGGTTTCAGGTCGCCGTGAATCACATCGGCACGGTGCAGGGCGCGAATGCCATTAAGTAACTGGTCGGCCAGATAGAGCTTCTCTTCAACCGGTGCGTCCGGGTGCTCCTTTAGCCACTGCTTCAAGGTCACTCCGTCGATAAATTCCAGGTGTTGATACAGGCAGCTTGGCGCGTCGGGCATGGGCAGGGCATGGAGCAAGTGCGGATTGCGCAACCGATTACCGACCCAGCCCTCCATCACAAACCGTTCCAGGGCATCGCGATCATCTTCCAGGTTGACGGAGGGTGTCTTGAGTACGGACTGTTTGCCGTGTTGATCTTCCACCAGATACAAATGGCTGCGCACGCTGGCATAGAGTTCGCGCTTTACGGTAAAGCCATCGAGACGAATGCCGGGTGTGAGCGGCGGGGGCAGCGGCAGGCTGCCGCGTTGTTTCAGGGTTTCGTCGGCGCTGGCATCCGGCAGGCCTTCCACACGGAGCACCTGGCAGCTCAGGTTGTCGTCACTGCCGTTGGCCAGCGCGGCCTCCACCAGCGTACGGGCGGCCAGTTCCGGCTGGCTGGCACCACGCAGAATGCCCTGCATCCGTGAGCGTGTCAGGAAGCCGTGTACGCCATCGCTGGACAAAAGATAAATATCGCCCACCTGCAAATCGCTACTGCTGTAGTCCACGTCCAGTCGGGTATCCCCGCCCATGACCCGAGTCAGCACCTGCCGATTTGCACCGATCATGCGGCTGTGATCGCGGGTCAGGCATTCCAGCTTGTTATTGCGCATGCGCCAGACGCGGGAGTCGCCGACCTGAAAAATGTGCGCTGTCCGCGAGCGAAGGATGAGCAGGGACAGCGTGCACAAGTGGCTCTCACCGGCCAGGGTCTGGCGACAAAGCCAGCGGTTCAAGGCTTCCAGTACACGTTGGGCGGAGCGGGGCACGCTCCACAGGGCCGGGGTGGCGTAATAGTCGCTGATAAAGCCCAGAACGCAGGATTCCGCCGCTTCGCGGGCGGCGCCGGCGCTGGACAGCCCGTCAGCCAGAGCGGCGACAATGCCCTTGGTACGCATCAGTGAGCCTTCCGGTATCTGCATGGCCAGGGCGTCCTGGTTATGCAGCTTGGGGCCGCTGTCACTGAATTGGCCGATACGTACCCGGGGATGCAGGTCGGGTTCCATCGGGCTGAGGTCGTCGGTTGCCGAGGCGGTGGACACGTCCATCTTGATGCTCCTGTACCGTTAACGTGACGGGGGCTTGTGGTGAACCGGGCTGCTATCCCTGCGCGCCCGGTGGTCACTTGAAGCTCAGCTCACTTCGATCAGCTGTACTTCGCCCTGATCATCAATTTCCGCGATATGGCCCTTGGGTTCATCCAGGAATTGAACTGCGGCCAGTGCAACAGCGGCGCTGGCGGCAATCACCAGGAAGAAGGTTGATGGTTCTACAAAGGTCAGCACGGTGAGGAAGATCACGGCACCGGCATTACCATAGGCGCCGACCATGCCGGCAATTTGCCCGGTGAGGCGCCGCTTGATCAGTGGCACCGTAGCGAACACGGCGCCCTCGCCAGCCTGCACAAAGAAGGAACAGCACATGGTGGCAACCACCGCCAGGGCAATGGGCCAGCTACTGCCGATCTGGCTCATCAGGCCGTAACCCACCATCAGGCCGCAGAGCAGAATAGCCAATGATTTCTTGCGCCCGAACTTGTCGGAGACCCAGCCACCACCGGGCCGAGCCACCAGATTCATGAAGGCATAGCCGGAGGCCAGCAGGCCGCCAGTGACTGCCGTCAGGGCAAAAGTATCGGTAAAGAACAGGGGCAGCATGGACACCACCGCCAGCTCGGAACCGAAGGTCACCATATAGGCCAAATCCAAAATCGCCACCTGCTTGAAGCTGTAACGGTCGTGTTCGGGGACTCCTTCTTTCAGATGCTCGCGATTTACCCGCCAGGCCTGGCTCAGCTGAATACCGGCCAGACTGATGATCAGGGCCGCCAGAAATATTTGTGTGGTCTGGCCGAACAAATTCAGATTGGTAGGCCCCAGGCGCCAGACGATCACCAGCAATGCGATGTAAAGCGGCAGGCTCATGGCCAGGTAGAAGAACAGATCTTTCTTGGTGCTGACTTCCAGGGCACTGGCTTTCTTCGGCTTGAAGTAGGAGGCGCCCTGTGGGGTATTGCGTGCCCGCCACAGAAAGAAAATGCCGTAGAGAAAGGCCACCGCGCCAGTGGTGGCAATGGCCCAGCGCCAGCCGTCATCACCACCGTAAAGCAGCGCCAGGGAGGGCAGGGTAATCGCCGCCGCTGCGGAACCGAAGTTACCCCAGCCGCCATAGACGCCTTCGGCCAGGCCGACTTCCCGGGCCGGGAACCATTCACTGATCAGGCGGATGCCCACCACAAAGCCTGCGCCCACAAAACCCATCAACAGGCGGGTCACTGCCAGCTGTTCATAGCTAGTGGAAAGGGCAAACGCCCAGCAGGGGAGTGCGGCCAGCATCAGCAACGAGCCAAACACCAGGCGCGGGCCGAAGCGATCCACCAGGGAACCGATCACCACCCGGGCAGGAATGGTCAGCGCTACGTTGAGAATCAGCAACGCCTTTATCTGTTCGGGAGTAAGGTCGAAGGCGTCCCGTAGATGCCCCATTAATGGCGCATGGGAAAACCACACAACAAAGGTAATAAAAAACGCCAGCCAGCTCAGATGTAACAGGCGGATGCGTGGCGCGGACAGATTCAACAGATTCAGCTTTTGATCGCTCANGACTTCTCCATGCATGGGCGGTTAACGACAGGCTGAACAGAGCAACTCCTGTGCCATATTTCTAAGTGTCTGTTTTAAAAAGATTAAAAGGAGATGAATCGGGAGGAGGGCAATAACTGTGCGCAAATCGGGAGCGTTTCTGGTTCATGGCGGTGCACGAAAAAATGCATTTTTCTCGTGCACGAGCGCATTAAAAGAAAGCAGGGTTTCTGCATTTATTATCCGAAAAACGAAATAAGTTCATTAAAAACATTGGCTTACCAAGTTGGCATAGGGATTGCTGAGTGGTGGGTGTCAGTTACGCACCGCGAGGGTGAGCCTTATGGCAAAGCAACAACTTCTTTTGATCGGCCACGGGATGGTCGGACAACGTTATCTGGAGTCTCTGGTGGCCCAGGGTGGCCGGGAGCACTTTGATATTACGGTACTGTGTGCCGAGCCGCTGCCGGCCTATGACCGCGTAGGGCTGACCAGTTACTTTTCCGGCAAGACCGCCGACGACCTGTCGCTGGTGCCGGAAGGTTTTTTTGAAGAGCACGACATTACGCTGAAACTGAATACCAAGGTGGACGCGATTGATCGGGCGGCTAAAACAGTCACCACCAACACCGGTGAGACCCTGCCTTATGACAAGGTGGTTCTGGCCACCGGTTCCTATCCGTTTGTGCCGCCGATCCCCGGTAACGATCGCGAGAACTGTTTTGTGTACCGCACCATCGACGACCTGGATGCCATGATTGCCGCCAGTAAAACCGGCAAGGTGGGCACGGTTGTCGGTGGCGGCCTGCTGGGCCTGGAAGCGGCCAAGGCGCTTCACGATCTGGGCCTGGAGACCCATGTGGTGGAATTCGCCCCGCGCCTGATGGCCGTGCAGGTGGATGACTTTGGTGGCGGCCTGCTGAAAGACAAGATTCAGGAACTGGGCGTTACCGTGCACACCAGCACCGGCACCCAGGATATTGTCGACGGCGAAAGCTGCACACACCGCATGAATTTCGGTGACGACAAACATCTGGAAACGGATGTGATTGTTTTCTCCGCGGGCATTCGTCCCCAGGACGAACTGGGCCGGGCCTGCGAGCTGGCCATTGGCGAACGCGGCGGCATCGTGGTCAACAACCACTGCGTGACCTCCGACGAAGATATCTATGCCATTGGTGAAGTGGCGCTGTGGGAAGGTCGCATCTTTGGCCTGGTGGCGCCGGGGTACCAGATGGCGGAGGTGGCCGCTGAACACCTGATGGGCAAGGCCGAACAGCAGTTTGCCGGTGCGGACATGAGCACCAAGCTGAAACTGATGGGCGTGGATGTGGCGTCCATTGGGGATGCCCACGGCAACACCCCCGGTTGTCGCAGCACCGTGTTCATGGACCAGACCGCCGGTATCTACAAGAAGGCGGTAATCAGTGAGTGCGGCAAGAAACTGTTGGGCGCGGTGCTGGTGGGTGATGCCGCAGATTACGGCAACCTGTTGCAGCTTTGCCTGAACGAAATGGATCTGCCCGGTGATCCGTCTGCGCTGGTGGCGCCCATGTCTGATGGTGCGCCGCTGCTGGGCGCCGATGCGCTGCCTGACACGGCGCAGATCTGTTCCTGTAATAACGTTTCCAAAGGCGATTTGTGTGCCGCCATCGACGGTGGCGCCCAGACCGTGGGTGACCTGAAAGCCTGCACCAAGGCATCGGCTACCTGTGGCGGTTGTTCCGCGCTGGTGAAGCAGGTGCTGGACAGCGAGCTGGAAAAACGTGGTGTGGAAGTGAACAACCACATTTGCGAACACTTCGCGTATTCCCGCCAGGAAATCTACCACCTGGTACGCGTCGGGCAGATCACCACCTTTGACGAGCTGCTGGAAAAACACGGTAGCGGTGATGGCTGTGACATCTGTAAGCCGACCGTGGCCAACGTGCTGGCTTCCTGCTGGAACGACTGGGTACTCAACAAACCCCATGCCGGGCTGCAGGACACCAACGATTATTTCCTGGGCAACATGCAGCGCGACGGCACCTATTCCATCGTGCCGCGCGTGGCGGGCGGTGAAATCACCCCGGACAAACTGATCGTGCTGGGGGAAGTGGCCAAGCAATACGATCTTTATACCAAGATCACCGGCGGCCAGCGGGTGGATTTGTTTGGTGCCCGTGTCGAGCAGTTGCCGGAAATCTGGAAAATCCTGGTGGATGCCGGTTTTGAAACCGGGCACGCCTACGGTAAATCCCTGCGTACGGTGAAATCCTGTGTGGGCTCCACCTGGTGTCGCTACGGGGTGAAAGACTCCGTGGGCACCGCCATTCAGGTAGAGGATCGCTACAAGGGCTTGCGCAGCCCACACAAGATCAAGATGGCAGTGAGTGGTTGTACCCGCGAGTGCGCGGAAGCGCAAAGCAAGGACGTGGGCGTGATCGCCACCGAGAAAGGCTGGAACCTGTATGTGTGTGGTAACGGCGGCATGCGTCCGCGCCACGCGGATCTGTTCGCGTCGGATCTCACCGATGAGCAGCTGATCAAGACCATCGACCGTTTCCTGATGTTCTACATCAAAACGGCGGACCGCCTGCAGCGCACCAGCGTCTGGCTGGAAAACCTGGAAGGCGGGCTGGATTACCTGAAAGACGTGATCCTGAATGATTCGCTGGGTATGGGCGACGAACTTGAAGCGCAGATGCAGCACGTGATCGAGACGTATCAGTGTGAGTGGAAGTCCACCATCGAGGATCCGGAAGCGGTGAAGCGCTTTAACCACTTCATCAATGAGACCGCCGAAGCGGATGACAACCTGGCCTACGTGCGTGAGCGCGGCCAGCGCCGTCCCGCCTATGAGCATGAACGCATCGAACTGGTCGAGGAGGCGTAAGCCATGAACAGCGCAGTGACCGTAGAATGGAAAGCAATCTGCAGCGTTGACGACGTATTGCCGGGCACTGGAGTGGGCGTGCGTCTGCCCTCCGGGCAGGCAGCACTGTTCCGCACCCGTGATGGCAATTTCTATGCGTTGGACAACATGGACCCGTTTAGCCATGCCAACGTGCTCAGCCGGGGGCTATTGGGCTCATTGGGTGACAAGCGCGTTGTTGCCTCACCGCTCTACAAACAGCACTTCGACCTGGAAACCGGGCAATGCATCGAAGACGACAGCGTCAAGCTGACCGTGTACCCGGTGCGTGTGCAAGGTGATGTGATCGAACTGGCCACCCCGGCCTGAAACAACTCCACAGGGCGACGTGCGAATGAAGCGACTGGTTGTAGTGGGTAATGGCATGGCGGCTTGCCGCCTGCTGGAAGAGCTGACCCGCCTGGCACCGGATCTGTATCAGATCACGGTGGTGGGGGATGAGCCCTTCGCCGGTTATAACCGCGTCATGTTGTCGCCGCTGCTGGGCGGTGGCACCGATGAGAAAACCATTACCACGCACCCCCACCAGTGGTATCGCGATCGCAATATTCGCTTGATTACCGGCACCCCGGTGGTAGCGATTCATCGCCGCCGGCGGCAGGTGGAAACCGCCGCCGGGCATCGGCTGGATTACGACCGGTTGTTGCTGGCCACGGGGGCCGCGCCACGCCAGTTGCCGGTGGAAGGCGTCACCCTGGATGGCGTTGTCAGTTTTCGGGATCTCTACGACGTGCGCCGGTTGTTGTCGCTTTCGGCCGCCCGGGTGGTGGTCGTGGGCGGCGGCTTTTTGGGGCTGGAAGCGGCGGATGCGCTGGTGAAGCAGGGGCACGATGTGACTCTGGTCCACAGCCGCGGCTACTTGCTCAACCAGCAGCTGGACGAAAGCGCAGGGCATCGCCTGCAACAGGATCTGGAAGCCCGTGGGCTCAAGTTTGTGATGCAGGCGCGCACCCAGTCCATCGAAGGCACTTGCTTGGAAGAAAGCCGGGAAGAAGGCGGCCGAGGCCGTGTGGCTGCGGTGCATCTTGCCGACGGCCAGCGGTTGCCGGCGGATTATGTGGTGCAGGCGGTGGGCATTGTGCCCCGTGCCGAGCTGGCCGCCAGTGCCGGGCTGACCGTGAATCAGGGGGTGCGGGTGGACGACACCCTGCAGACCTTTGATCCGGCCATCTATGCCATTGGTGAGTGTGTGGAGCACCGCGAGCGCACCTTTGGCCTGGTGGCCCCGCTGTATGAGCAAGCGGCGGTCTGTGCCAGCCACCTGGCGGAACTGGGACACCGCCGTTATCTGTACGCGGATTCCGCCACACGGTTGAAAATTTCCGGTATCGATCTGGTGTCCTGTGGCGATTTTCTCGGTGACCGGGATAAAGGAACAGAGCAGGGGGAAACCCTGCAGCTGAATCTGCCCGGCAGCTACCGGCGTGTACAGATTCGCGATAACCGTGTGGTCGGCATGGTGCTGTACGGCGATGTGTCTGACGCCCCGTTTTTCGAAAAACTGTGGAAGGAAAACACCGATATCAGCGCGCTGCGTGAAACCCTGTTGCTGGGCGAGGCTTTCTGCAAACGCCCCGGCGACAGTGATCAGAATTCGGAGGAAATCGCTGCGTGAATGCTGAAGCGAGAGCCCAAAAAGCGGTGGCAACGAACGCCGGTACAGCCATCTGCACAACGTGCCCGTACTGCGGCGTTGGTTGTGGTATCCGCACCGACGGCGTCACCCTGAAAGGGGACACGCAGCACCCGGCCAATGCCGGGCGGCTCTGCGTCAAAGGTTCATCGGTACTGGAAACCCTGGGTGATCAGGATCGCCTGCTGAATCCGGAAGTGGATGGCGAGGTGGTGTCCTGGGATCAGGCGCTGGATGAAGTGGCAGGGCGGCTCCGCCGCATCGTCGACGAACACGGCCCGGATGCCGTGGCGTTCTACGTTTCCGGCCAGCTGCTGACAGAAGATTATTACGTGGCCAACAAGCTGATGAAGGGCTACATCGGCAGCGCCAATATCGATACCAATTCGCGCCTGTGCATGAGCAGCGCTGTGGTTGCCCACAAGCGGGCGTTTGGTGAAGACGTGGTGCCCGGCTGCTACGAAGACCTGGAGCTGGCGGATCTGGTTATCCTCACCGGGTCCAATACCGCCTGGGCACATCCCATCGTGTACCAGCGCATCGTGGCCGCCAAACAGGCGCGCCCGGACATGAAAGTGGTGGTCATCGACCCGCGCCGCACTGCCACTTGCGATCTGGCCGACCTGCATCTGGCCATTCGCCCGGGGCAGGACGTGCCGCTGTTCAATGGCCTGCTCACCTGGCTGGATGACAACCAGGCGCTGGACCAGGCCTACATCGACGCCCACACCGAAGGCTTTCAGGCGACCCTGGAAACCGCCCGCAGCCAGGGCAACGATTGGGAGGCACTGGCCGCAAAGATGGGCGTGAGCAAGGTGGACCTGACCACGTTTTACCACTGGTTCGCCGCCTGCGAGCGCACGGTTACCGTGTTTTCCCAGGGCGTGAACCAGGCCCGCAATGGGTCTGACCAGGGCAATGCCATTATCAATGCCCACCTGGCCACCGGCCGTGTCGGCAAGCCTGGTGCCAGCCCGTTTTCCATCACCGGGCAACCCAACGCCATGGGCGGCCGGGAAGTGGGGGGGCTGGCCAATCAGCTGGCGGTGCATCTGGATATCGACAACCCGGCGCACCACGCCGCCGTGGCGGACTTCTGGCAGGCGCCGGCGTTGGCCACGAAAAATGGTCTTACAGCGGTTGAGCTGTTCGAGGCAGTTTCCAGCGGCGAGGTGAAAGCCGTGTGGATCATGGCCACCAACCCGGTGGACTCCCTCCCGGAAGCGGACAAGGTCCGCCAGGCACTGATGGCCTGCGACACCGTGGTGGTGTCCGACTGCGTAGCCAGCGGTGACACGCTCGCCTGCGCGGATATTCGCTTGCCGGCGCTGGGCTGGGGCGAGAAATCCGGCATGGTCACCAACTCCGAGCGCTGCGTATCGCGCCAGCGGCCCTTTGTGCCTGCCCCGGGGCAAGCGAAAGCAGACTGGTGGATCATTACCGAAGTGGCGCAGCGCATGGGCTTTGCCGACGCCTTTCCCTACCAGCATGAGCACGACATTTTTGCCGAGTACTCGGCGCTCACCGCGGTGGCCGGCCAATTTGGCAAGCGGCTGGATTTGACCGGGGCTGCGGAGCTGAGCGCCGACCAATATGCCCAGTGGCAGCCACAGCAGTGGCCGCTTAACGGCGACCCTCGCTGCTATGCCGACGGCCAGTTTTCTACTCCCAGTGGCCGGGCCCGTTTTGTGAGCTGCGACAATCCGCCCGTGCGCCAGATCGGCGATGCCTTCCCGATTATTCTCAATAGCGGGCGGATTCGGGACCAGTGGCACACCATGACGCGCACCGGCCGTGCCGGGCGCCTGTTTGCCCACCTCAGCGAGCCCTTTGCGGCGTTGCATCCCCAGGATATAGAGCGTTACCGGCTGCAGGAGGGCGGCTTCGTGCGCCTGACCAGCCGTGTCGGTGATGCGTTGGTGCGGGTCACCCGCGATACCGGGCAGCGCCCCGGCACCGCGTTCATGCCCATGCACTGGACCGATCAGTTTTCTCGCCGCGCCCGGGTGGATGCCCTGGTGCCGGCACGTCTGGATCCGCATTCCGGCCAGCCGGCGTTCAAGCATACGCCGGTCAATGTCAGCGACTGGCAACCCCGCTGGCATGGCTGGTTGTTCACGGCGGCGTCCCCACCCGCCGTGGAGTACTGGGCCCGAGTTCCCGTCGATGCATTTTTGCAGGCGGGCCAGGTACAGCGCTATCGGCTGGCCGGCGATGCGGACCTAACCGAACAACAGCTCCACGACTGGTTGCCGCAGGCGGCCCAGTGGCTGGCGCTGAACGATCCCGCCACCGGGCATTACCGGCGCGCGGCGCTGGACAAGGACGGCCGCTTGCTGGCCTGGCTGGCCATTGGTGAAACCTTGCCGGTGTGCGATGTGGATTGGTTGGCAGATTGTTTTGCTGACGATGCGGATATCCAGCACCTGGCGATCCTGGCCGGGCAACCGGCGGATGCTGGGCCAGACCTGGGGCCGGTGATTTGCAGCTGCTTCCAGGTCCGTCAGAAAACCATCGAGGCTGTGGTGGAAGAGGGCGCGGACTCCGTGGAAGCCATTGGCAAAGGCTGCCAGGCGGGCACCAACTGTGGCTCCTGTATTCCGGAGCTGCGGGGCTTGCTGGAAACCTGCACCACCTGATTATCCGTTTCTCCGCCCGCGTTATTAAGGTTGTAACGCGGGTGCCCGTTTCGCATCTTATCCACTGATTCGAAACGGGAACGACGATGAAAAGCCTTAAATCACTGTTTATCTCCACGTTTATTTCCCTGGCGGTGTTCACCACCGGCATGGCGCTCTGGCAGCTGTTTACCGGTGGCGGTTGGCCGTGGGTGGTATTGCTGCTGACCTGTGTCCCCTCGGTGGGATTCTTCAGTTATCTGTTCGTATGGAAACCGGCGCGCACCAGCGAGAACCTGCCAACGGTATTTTGGCCCACCTTGCTGGGGACGCTGGCGGTCATCAGCCTGGCATTGGCCGGGCAGGCCTGTGTGGTGATGGTTAGCCTGGCGCTTCTCAACCTGATCGGGGTGCACGCTTATATCCGCTGGTATAGCCGCTACGGCACTCGCGAGGCGAATGTGGCACTGGGTGAACCGTTGCCGGCCGTCACTTTCACGAACTTGGAGGGCAAGCCGGTAACCGTGGCGGATTACGCGGGCAAGCCAATGGTGATGCTGTTCTTCCGCGGCAACTGGTGCCCGTTGTGTATGGCACAGATTCGTGAAGTGGCAGCGCAATATCAGTCGTTGCAGGATCAGGGTGTACGGGTGGCGTTGATCAGCCCGCAGTCCCACAGCCAATCTGCGGATCTGGCAAAGCAATTTCAGGTGGATTTTGAATACCTGCGCGATGATGACAATCAGGCGGCGCGTGCTTTAGGTATTGTCGATGCGGGTGGTACCCCGGCCGGGCTGGAGGCGCTGGGCTACGACAGTGACACCGTTATGCCAACGGTATTTATCGTGGATGGCGAAGGCCGGCTGGTGTATCAGCACCTGACAGACAATTACCGGGTTCGCCCAGAGCCTGATCTGTTTATTCAGGTGTTGCGAGAGAAAGGATTAATAGACGGTTAATAAAGGCAGGGGTGAGCTAAGAGCTACGCTCGCTTCGATAAAGAAAGGCGGAAAAGTTACTCGGCATCTGCTTTTCTACGAAGCCGCTGTAGGAGCACCGTTTAGGGTGCGAACCGGGTGCGAACCGAGCGAAGCGAGGACATCGTCCGCAGGACGATCCAAGCCAGAAGCTAAAACTCTGCCGCTTTCTTTAATCATCCGGGCCTTTCAGCGACAGCTTCGGTAATTCCTCACCGCATTGCAGGCAAAAGCGGGCATCGGGCTCGTGGGAATGGCGGTGGCATCCCGGGCATTCACGTTCATAGCGCATGCTCACGCGGGCGGCGGAAATTTCCGCGGTGACGATACCGGTGGGCACGGCAATAATCGCGTAGCCGGTAATCATGGCCAGGGAAGCAATCAGCTTGCCGAACGGCGTCTGCGGTGAAATGTCGCCATACCCTACGGTGGTAATGGTCACGATGGCCCAGTAAATACTTTGCGGAATACTGGAAAAACCGTTCTCCGGGCCTTCCACCACATACATGAGGCTGCCGAAGATAATAATCACCACGAATACGGAGAACATGAACACCGCGATCTTGCGGCGGGTGCGCACCAGGGCGATGCCAAGCTGGTTGGCTTCGCCCATGAATTTGGCCAGCTTCATGACCCGGAACACGCGCAGTACCCGCAGCGCCCGGATGGTAAGCAGGTAATTGGAACCGGGGATGAACAGGCTCAGATAGGTCGGGATGACGGACAGTAAATCCACCACCCCGAAAAAGCTGCGTGCATAGCGCAGCGGTCGGTCGCTGACCCAAAGGCGAATGGCGTATTCCACCGTAAAAAGCAGAGTGAAAAACCACTCCGCCGCGTACAACAGCACGCCATACTCTTCACGGATGCTGGACACACTGTCGAGCATGACCGCAATCACGCTTCCCAGGATCGCCCCGATAAGCAGCACATCGAACAGCTGCCCGGCTGGGGTATCGGTACCAAAGATAATGTGGCGCCAGCGTTGCCGCAGGGTTTCCATATTTGCGCTGAATCCTTAACCATGGATGAACAAAGACGGGCTCATTGTGTCTTGTTCAGACAATGATGACCACTTAGGCTCAAACTCTCCACATTGCAGGCGGGTGGCCTGAGCCATGGCTGTTAACAACAAGAAATATTACCCGGCGTTGAGCTGGCAGGGAAAAATGATCAACCGGGCGATCAAGGGGGCGGTGAAACCGGTGATTAGCCGTATCCGTTTTACTCGCCGTTTCATGAAATTCTCGCAACTGGGTTTTGATACGGTGACCCTGGCGTTACCGGTCCCGTCATCAGTACATATCGCCCGGGCCCACATGGGCGGAGTGCCTGGAGAGTGGTTAATAGCTGGGCGCAATGTACGCAGTAATCGGGTGGTGCTGTACTTTCATGGCGGAGCCTATTTTTTCGGCTCGCCGCGTTCCCACCGGGCCGTCACCTGGCGTTTAAGCCGTGAATGCCGGGCCAAGGTGCTGGCGCTGGATTATCGTCAGCCACCCGACNGGGCGGTACCCGGTATCCAGCAATGCCTTGTAGGCACGCACCGCATCTTCAAGTGGCGCCGGGTACGCCCAGTCGGGTGGCTGACGATAATCCAGCGCCAGCACCTTGGCCCGGCATTCACGGCTTAAACGCCAGGTGACGGCCCGGTGGGAACGCGGCGAGCCGAAAAAATAGGCTCCGCCATGAAAGTACAGCACCACCCGATTACTGCGTACATTGCGCCCAGCTATTAACCACTCTCCAGG
>NZ_LWEZ01000101.1:0-693 GCF_001634945.1 Alcanivorax sp. HI0044 | reverse complement strand
GCCAGCGGCACCAGATAACGGGTGAAGTAATCGGCAATTTTTTCGGTGAGGGTACCGGCGGGGTTGCCCGGAAAGGCCCGGTTCAGGTTGCCGCCGTCCAGCGGTGAAGTACGCGTGCCGTTCAGCACCGCCGGGTGATTCATCATCGGCACAATGATGACACGGCCGCTGATATCACGCGGCTGCAGCCGGTTGGCCAGCTTGAGCAAGGCGGTGATGCCCTCGTATTCATCACCATGATTGCCCCCGGTCAGCAGTGCGGTGGGCCCTTCGCCGTTGCGGATCACCGTCACCGGGATCATCACATTGCCCCAGGCAGACTGGTCGTGGGAGTAAGGCAGTTTGAGGAATCCGTGCTGCACGCCGTCCCGATGAAAATCCACCGTGGCGCTGATCGCGCTGTCCTGCATAGCGAGTCCGTTATCTCCAGGTCAGGGTGCATATGACGCACCCGGGTCTTTACGCCTATAATGCGCGCTTTACCGGGATCGCGAACAGGACATTCTTTTATGGCCGACAAAGGCACGCTGTACATCATTTCCGCCCCGTCCGGCGCCGGCAAGACCAGCCTGGTGGCCGCCCTGGTCGACAAGCTTGCCCGGGTCCGCATTTCCATCTCGCACACCACCCGCGCCATGCGCCCCGGCGAGGAAGACGGCGTGAACTACCATTTCACCGACCGTGACAGCTTTG
>NZ_LWEZ01000100.1:0-636 GCF_001634945.1 Alcanivorax sp. HI0044 | reverse complement strand
AGCCGGTCATCCCGTTATTCGCCCCGTACAGCTCCATCAGGCGGCTCCCGGAAATCAGGATGACAGTATACGGCCCAGTACTTCTGCCACGTTACTGGATGCATTTTTTTGCACATTGGCAAGCACTTCTGCCAGCCGCTCCCGGCGCTGCGGTTCAAGCCGAGGCAAGCGCGCCGCACCATTGGCAAGGCGGGCCGCCACCTGCGGATTGATGGCATCCAGCCGGGACAGTGCCTGAGCAAACAACCGGTAGCCCTCCCCATTTTCCGCATGGAAGGCTGACGGGTTGCCATTGGTGAATGTACCCACCAGTGCCCTCACCCGATTTGGCGTTTTCCAGTCAAAGGCCGGGTGTTCGAGCAGGCCATTGACTCGCTCGACGGTCTGCTCGCCCGGCACCGTAGCCTGCACCGCAAACCACTGATCCATCACCAGCGCCTCTTCCTGCCAACGCTCGGCAAACTGTGCCAGTGCCTGATCAGCCCCCGGCAAGCCATGGTGCACCAGTACCTTCAGCGCGCCCAGCTCTTCGCTCATGCACAGGGGAAGCTCGAACAGTTCCACCGCCAATCGCGCCGCTTCGTCGTGTCCGCCTGCTGCCAAAAAGTCCAGTGCCAGATTACGTAATTGCCGCCG
>NZ_LWEZ01000099.1:0-773 GCF_001634945.1 Alcanivorax sp. HI0044 | reverse complement strand
TAACTGACATATTGGTTCTCCCTGGAAAAACCCTTGGATGCACCTGGCCGGGGTTGGTTCGCCGGGGCTTACCCTTTTTGCTGCTGAAGCCATACCTGCAGGCCCTGACTGTTCAGGTTGATATCAAACCCGAGCGCATCCTGCAGTTCATCCTCCGACAGGGCGACACCATGGTCGCGAGCCTTGGCAAACAGATAGTCCTGCATGGCAGATTCCAATCGCGGCAACAACGTAGCCTCATCACCGGGAGCGGCTTTTTCCGCCAGCGCCACGTAATCATCCACCATGGCCAGCAAGCGTTCGCCAGGCTCCCGGGGAGCGTCCAGGGCGCCATAGTGAGTCAGAAACATGCGTTCGGGGTTCAGAGCCAGCAGCTTGCGAATCGATGCTTTCAGCGCCTCAGGATCAAACTGTACCGGGGTCGTCGTGGGTAAAATAAAAGGACCTTTTTCGGTCATCAATGGAGGATAAGACAACCCAAAGGTGTCACCCGTAAAGATGCCGGCGGAGAGCGAGTCATACACACAGAAATGGTGGCGGGCATGACCCGGAGTATCGTAAAAATCCAGGCGACGATCGCCCACCAACACATGGTCGCCCTCATGCATTTCTCGCACACGCTGCGCGTCCACAGGAATAATATCGCCGTAGACTTTCGCGAAGGCCTCTTCACCGTATACCGCCGTCGCGCCCGCCTTGAGCTTGGAGGGATCAATCATGTGCCGGGCACCACGGGGGTGGATCAGCAAGGTGGCCGCTGGCAATGCCTGCAT
>NZ_LWEZ01000098.1:0-503 GCF_001634945.1 Alcanivorax sp. HI0044 | reverse complement strand
TGGAACCAGATTTGCAGGGACTGATCCTCGAAGTGGCTGACGCGACGGGTCACGCCCATTAGGCCCAGCACGTACAGAGGCATGAACGCGAAGTAGAAACCGATCAGCCAGAACCAGAAGGACATCTTGCCCCAGAACTCATCCAGCTTGTAACCGGTGGCCTTCGGGAACCAGTAGGTAATACCGGCGAACAGACCGAACAGCACGCCGCCGATGATCACGTTATGGAAATGCGCAATCAGGAACAGGCTGTTATGCAGCACGAAGTCCACCGGCGGCACCGCCAGCAACACACCGGTCATACCACCGATCACGAAGGTGACCATGAAGCCCATGGTCCACAGCATGGGCACATCGAACTTGATGCGGCCCCGGAACATGGTAAACAGCCAGTTGAAGATCTTCGCCCCCGTGGGGATCGAGATAATCATGGTGGTGATCCCGAAGAACGAGTTCACGCTGGCCCCCGATCCCATGGTGAAGAAATGGTGCAGCCATACCAA
>NZ_LWEZ01000097.1:0-1208 GCF_001634945.1 Alcanivorax sp. HI0044 | reverse complement strand
CCGCTGGACGCAGGCACATGAATAAAGATGATCCGGTAACTGTTGCCCTGCTGATAATCACTGGGGGCTGGCGTTTGCCCCCAGTGATTATCAGCAGGGCAACAGTTACCGGATCATCTTTATTCATGTGCCTGCGTCCAGCGGTGCGTTGATGGGCTACATGGCCATGGGCGTGGCGGGCCTGGTGGCCGTGGTCTGGCGAATGAAAATGGCCGAAGTGATGATGAAGGCCATTGCCCCTTTCGGTGCGGCCCTGGCGGCCATTTCCCTGGCCACTGGCGCGCTGTGGGGCAAGCCCACCTGGGGCACCTACTGGCAGTGGGATGCCCGCATGACCTCCATGCTGATCTTGCTGTTCATGTATGTGGGTGTGATTGCCCTGCAGAACGTTATCAGAGACCCGCGCCAGGCCGCCCGTGCCGCCGGTTTGTTGGCCATGGTGGGGGTGATCAATGTGATCATCGTCAAATACTCGGTGGAATGGGTGCAGACCCTGCACCAGGGCTCCACCCTGAAACTGGTGGGTGAATCCACCATCAATCCGGCCATGAAATACCCACTGCTAATCAGCATGCTGGGAACCTGGCTGCTGTATGCGGTCAATGTACTGGTGCGAGCACGCACGGAAGTGGTGTGGCGCGAGCGGCGCAGCAAATGGGTTCGCAAGCTGGTCAAGGGCGGGGGGCAATAGCATGTATTTCGATAGCTTTGCCGATTTCCTGGCCATGGGGAAACACGGTTTTTATGTCTGGAGCGCCTACGGAATCAGTGCGTTCCTGATTATTGCCAGCATGGTGCTGGCGATGCGCGGGCAGGGACAGGTGCGCCAAACGCTGGCGCGGCAGTGGCGACTTGAGGCTCTGGCAGAAGAGCAGGCTCAGGAAAAGCAGCGCCGCCAGCAACACACTGAGCAAAAACCTGAGGTAGATGATGAATCCGGTACGTAAGCAGCGTCTTTTGGTGGTACTCGCCGTTCTGGTCGGGCTGGGCATCGCCTGCGGCCTGATGTTTTATGCGCTGCGTCAGAACATCAACCTGTTCTATACCCCGCAGCAGATTGCGGCCGGAGAAGCGCCGCTGGATGCGCAGATGCGCGTGGGTGGCCTGGTAGAACCCGGCACGGTCATTCGCAACCCGGATACCCTGGACGTCACCTTTGGGCTCACCGATGGCAAGGGGCGTTTTACCGTGCATTATCAGGGCATCCT
>NZ_LWEZ01000096.1:0-1111 GCF_001634945.1 Alcanivorax sp. HI0044 | reverse complement strand
ACCAGTTCCCGGAAATCAAACGCCTGCCGGGGAACATCGGTGCCCCGCGTGGCCCACACACAGTAACCGTAAAGCAGCACGATCATCAGCAGCGCAGGCAGCAGACCAGCCAGATACAGATCGACAATTTCTACCGTCGGCATATCCAGCTGCTGGGACATTTGCTGGGCGATAATGCCGTAGATCAACAAGGGCACCGACGGCACCAGCAACAACCCCAGACTGCCCGAGGAGGTCACCAGGCCCAGGCTGAATTTTTCCGGGTAATTGCCTTTCACCAGCGCCGGCAGCAACAAGGCGCCCAACGCCACAATGGTGACACCGGAGCCCCCTGTCAGGGCGGTGAAGAACGCACAGGCAATCAGCGCAACAAAGGCCATGCCACCGGGCATCCAGCCGAACGCGGCCTGGCTGAGCCGCAACATGCGGTCGGCGGTTTTCGATTCACTCAGCAAAAAACCGGCGAAGGTAAACAGCGGTAACGCCATCAGCACCACGGAATTACTGAGCTGATAGATGTCGATGTGCAGCACCGCCAACTCGATTTCCAGCGTATAGAAACCCAGTGCGGCTGCGCCGAGGATAATGGCAAACAGGGGCGCGCCCATCAGCGCCAGCACCACCAGCAGAACAATCGCCGCAATGATCATGGCGTCGGCTCCTGCATTTTCGGCCGCTTGCCAATTAACCCCAGAGCAAACAGCACGACGTAGCGCAGTGCCATAACCGAGAAGCCCACCGGGATAATGGCTTGCAATAACCAGCTCGGCACACTGGCAAATGCCGGCGAAGCGTACTCATACTCTTCGAGTACGAAGTGCACGCTATACCAGGCCACCAACAAACAGATAAAGGCGGTGAACAGATCCACGAAGGTGGTCAGGAAGGGATGGTACTTTTCCGGTAACAGTGACGAGGCCACATCAATGCGGATGTGCTCGTCATTACGTGAGGCAATCATCGCGCCCAGCAAGCCAATCCATAGCACCGCGTTCTGCAACAGCGGCTCGATCCATACCAGGCTGGTGCCAAAGAAATTGCGCAGCACAATCTGCGCCACCGCCAGCAGGATCATAAACAAAAGGACGGCCACGATAAGGCCGTCCTCGAT
>NZ_LWEZ01000095.1:0-1036 GCF_001634945.1 Alcanivorax sp. HI0044 | reverse complement strand
GCCGCTGGCACCTGCGCGGCCGGTTCGGCCAATGCGGTGCACGTAATCTTCCGGGTCTTCCGGCAGATTGTAGTTCACCACATGGGAGACACCATCGATGTGGATACCCCGGCCTGCCACGTCGGTGGCGATCAGCACCTGCAGATCGCCAGCACGGAAGCGCTCCAGGGTCTTGCTGCGCTGGGTCTGGGGTACGTCTCCGGAAATCAGGGAGACTTTCAGCCCTTTCTTGTGCAGCCGGTCGCTGACCCGGCGGGTAATGTCCCGGCGGTTTGCAAATACGATGACCTTGTCCATGTCCATGCCGGTGATCAGGTTATAAAGCAGCGTGAACTTGTCGTCGGTGTTGGTGATGTAGACCTTCTGTTCCACGGTGTCTGTGGTGACCTGGGTGGGTTCGATCTCCACCACTGCCGCGTCCTGGGTCCAGCGGCGGGACAGGTTCATCACATCGTCGTTGAAGGTGGCAGAGAACAGCTGGGTTTGGCGGTACTGGCTTTTTGGGGTCATGCCGACAATGCGCTTCACATCGGGAATGAAGCCCATGTCCAGCATGCGGTCGGCTTCGTCCAGCACCAGGAATTCCACCCGGTCGAGCCACAGGTCGCGGCGTTTGGCGAAGTCCAGTAGCCGCCCCGGGGTTGCCACCAGAATATCGATCAGCTTGTTTTGCAGGCGTTCCTGCTGGCGATTGAAATTCATGCCGCCGACGACACTCATCACCTGCAGGTCAGTGTGTTTGGCCAGTACCCTGGCGTCTTTCTCGATCTGCATGGCCAGCTCCCGGGTGGGGGCCACGATCAGTGCACGGGGTTCACCGGCAAAGCGCTGCACGTCGATGGGGTGCTTGAGCAGGTCGTTGATCACGGTGATCAGAAAGGCGGCGGTTTTCCCGGTACCGGTCTGGGCCCGCCCAATGGCGTCGGCGCCAGCAAGTGTGTGGGTCAGTACTTCGGCCTGGATCGGGGTGCAGTACTGGAAACCGGAATCAGCGATACCGTGCATCAGGTCCAGGTGCAGGTCGAAATCGTGAAAG
>NZ_LWEZ01000094.1:0-967 GCF_001634945.1 Alcanivorax sp. HI0044 | reverse complement strand
CTTGAAAGGCGCAAAAAGTACCATAGACCGCCTGTCCGGGGCCACTGTCCGCAGAGCACGCCAGCTTGCCCAATGCCCCTGCCGTTGCTAGAGTTGCGCCATCTTATGAGATGCCCGGCTTTTTCCCGCCAGGCATCGTTTTTTCGCGAAAAGTTCAGGAAACTGGCTAGGATGTCCATGATCAAGCGTATTCGGGGGATGTTCTCCACCGATTTGTCCATCGATTTGGGGACCGCAAACACCCTTATTTACGTACGTGGCCGCGGCATTGTGCTGGATGAGCCCTCCGTGGTTGCCATCCGTCACCATGGCGCACAGAAGAGTGTGGCGGCCGTCGGGGCTGATGCCAAGCGCATGCTGGGGCGTACTCCAGGCAATATTACCGCTATCCGGCCCATGAAAGACGGTGTTATCGCCGATTTCGATGTGACCGAGAAGATGCTGCAGTACTTCATCAAGAAAGTGCACGACACCGGGTTTTTCCCGCCTGCACCGCGGGTGCTGGTGTGTGTGCCGTGCAAATCCACCCAGGTGGAGCGCCGTGCCATCCAGGATTCTGCCTATGGTGCCGGTGCCCGTGATGTGTATTTGATCGAAGAGCCCATGGCCGCTGCTATCGGTGCTGGCCTGCCGGTGGAAGAAGCCCGCGGCTCCATGGTGGTGGATATCGGTGGTGGCACCACGGAAATCGCCCTGATTTCCCTCAATGGTGTGGTGTATTCCGAATCCGTACGTATTGGCGGCGACCGTTTCGACGAAGCGATCGTGGCGTTCGTGCGCAAGGAATATGGCTCGCTGATCGGTGAATCCACCGCTGAACGTATCAAGCACGAAATCGGTACGGCCTACCCGGGTGCTGAAATCCGTGAAATTGATGTGCGTGGCCGGAACCTGGCCGAAGGGGTGCCGCGCAGCTTCACCCTGAATTCCGAAGAAATTCTGGAAGCCCTGAAAGAGCCGCTGGCGG
>NZ_LWEZ01000093.1:0-658 GCF_001634945.1 Alcanivorax sp. HI0044 | reverse complement strand
TGCTGTTCAGCAAGACCAACAAGGACCAGGCCATCAAGCCGGAAGAACAGCGTCAATTCAGCTTCCAGCGCGGTTATGGCTCTTACGTGATGGAAAACATCCTTTTTAAAATTCGCTTCCCGGCCGAGTTCCACGCGCAAACGGCATGCGAGGCTGCGGTATTGCTGCATCCGGAGGTAAAAAACCGCCTGGATGAGATCGACAAAATTGTCGTAACCACCCATGAATCAGCCATCCGCATCATTTCCAAAGAGGGACCACTGGCCAACCCGGCGGACCGGGACCATTGCCTGCAGTACATGATTGCCGTGCCCTTGATCATGGGGGACCTCAATGCCGACCACTACGAAGACAGCTTCCACGCCAACAACCCGATGATCGACACCCTGCGGAATAAAATGGAAGTCGTGGAAAGCGAAGAGTACACCCGCGATTACCTCGACCCGGATAAGCGTTCCATCGCCAATGCGATACAGGTTTTTTTCAGCGACGGTACAAAAACGGATGTTGCTGAGGTGGAATACCCCATAGGCCATCGACGCCGTAGAGAGGAGGGCATGCCCGTGCTGAAGAGCAAGTTCCACCAGAATTTGCTGACCTGCTTCCCGCCAACACGGGCGCAACACATCCTCGACGCCTGCAATAATCCCCAGTCCCT
>NZ_LWEZ01000092.1:0-558 GCF_001634945.1 Alcanivorax sp. HI0044 | reverse complement strand
TCTTCGCCTTCGGGCAGCAGATAACCGATATCAGTCAGGAACTGCTTGTACTCAGCCATGTCGATGGCCTGCCCCGCACGGGCCTTGTGCCAGGCGTCGATCTGCTTCTGCAGGTCGTCGCGCTTGACCAGCAGCGCCTTGTTCTTGGGGGCCAGGTCATTGAGGATGCTTTCCAGCTCGGCCCAGAAGTGTTCCGGGTCGACGCCGGTACCCGGCGCAATCTCATTGACTACCAGATCATGGAGTTCGGCGGCGATTTCCAGGCCACCCTTCTGAATACGATCGGTCATGGTGCTCCTACCCTTCTGGTCGAGAGAATCTTGGTTAATCGGGACGTTCGGGGAAAATCCGGCAACCGGTCGGCATCAACACGCCGCCGTCTGGATTATCGCGAAACCCCGGGGAAACGGTTCAAGGCGCGTAAAGACGGGCGCCCCGAAATAAGGCGACGGCATTTTACCGGAAACGGCGCCGTGAATCATGTTTAGCGGTAAACAAACTCGAGACTGCTGTTTTTTTGATCAGGCGAACAGGTTAACCACATCCAGACGGTGAGCT
>NZ_LWEZ01000091.1:0-1726 GCF_001634945.1 Alcanivorax sp. HI0044 | reverse complement strand
CCGCCTGGGAGACGATGAACTTGGCATCATCCCAGCCCATCTGCTTGGCCGTGGCCACCACGGTGATGATCGGGCGCACCGGCAGCGCCACTGCCACCAGCTCACAGCCCGCATCGCGCAGGCGCGCCAGGGTGCCGGTGAAATCACTTTCGTCAGGGCGATGGGAGGAGCTTTCCAACAGATTCAGGGCATCATTGTTGGCAGCCGCGTCGGTGGCGGCCTGGTTCACTTCCTCACCAAAGTCGGAGGGGATATACATCACGCACAGGTTTTCGATGCCATCGGTTTCCACCAGCTTGTTCACACCTTTAAGAACACCGTCGTAATAGCTGGGGCCGAACACGTAGCGATAGCGGAAGTCGCCCTGCTCTTCCATGGGCTTGGAAAGCGCCAGGGGAAGAATGCTGGGCACGTTGTTACGGTCCATGATCGGGAATGCTGCCAGGTTGTGGGGCGTCCCCAGGCTCATGACCATGGCGAAGACTTCATCGCGGCTGACCAGCTTGTTCACCGCTTGCGTTGCCTTGGGAACCTGATAGGCATGGTCTTCGACGATATAACGAATCTTGCGGCCATGAATGCCGCCCTGCTCGTTCACTTCTTCGAACATGTCGTTGGCCACCTGCACCGCCGGCGACGAGAAGGCGGCGAACACGCCAGACAGGTCATGCATGCCCCCCAGGCGAATCTCGGTGTCGGTGACGCCACGCACGGGCTCGACCGCGGCACTTTCTTCATCCTTGTTGTCACTGCAGCCCACAAGGGCTATGGCGGCCAGGGCCGTCAGACAAAGCTTCTTCATGATGCACTCTCCTCTCGTACCATCAATACATGGAATCAATCAGGTGCTTGTGTTTTTTCTCCACGAAGGAACGCTTCAGCTTCATGGTGGCGGTCAGCTCCTCATCCTCGGCGGTGAGCAGCACATCGATCAGGCGGAAATACTTGATTTGTTCCACCTGGGCGAACTGTTTATTCACGTCCTGAACAATGCTGTCGATGAGGTCCAGCACCTCTTTGGCCCGACACAGGGAAGCGAAATTGGAAAACGGTACCTGGCGATCCTGGGCGTATTTCTCCACATTTTCCTGATCAATCATGATCAGGCAGGTGAGGTATTTACGCTTGTCACCAATCACCACGGCATCGGAAATATAGGGGGAGAATTTCATCCGGCTTTCGATTTCCGCCGGGGTAATATTCTTGCCCCCCGCCGTGATAATGATGTCCTTGAGACGGCCGGTGATGGTGAGCATGCCATCTTCCAGGCGCCCCACGTCCCCGGTATGCAGCCAGCCATCACGGATGTCTTCTGCGGTTTTTTCCGGTTTCCGCCAGTAGCCGGCGAAGACATGGCCACCACGCACCAACACTTCGCCGTTCTCGGCAATACGCACCTCCGTGCCCGGCAACGCTTCGCCCACGGTACCCACCTTCTCCCGCTTGATACTGTTCAGGGAGGCCACACCGGTGGTCTCGGTCATGCCGTACCCTTCGAACAAAGGCACACCCAACGACTGGAACCAGCGGATCTGTTCCGGAGCAATGGGAGCCGCCCCGGTGGTCCCCCGGTGCAGGCGGTTCATGCCAATCAGATCCCGGACATTGCGCAGCACCAGAAGATTCCAGAACTGGTACTGCAGGGCCGACAGCGGCGAGCGATTGCGGTCACAGTGCCAGGCTTCCCCGGCGGCCACGGCACGGTCGAAACACCAACGCCCGAAAG
>NZ_LWEZ01000090.1:0-823 GCF_001634945.1 Alcanivorax sp. HI0044 | reverse complement strand
GAGTACCCATGAACCAACCCTATCAGGCACCCAATGCAGATGTTGCTGTTGCCGGTAACCAGGACACCTATCAGCCCAAGTTTCTGTCTTTGTCAGGGCGTATCGGCCGTATGCGCTATTTCGTGTATGCCGCTGGTCTGACCTTGTTGTTCTATCTTGTGGTCGGGGTGGCAGCCGCGATTCTGATTCCAAGCATGATGAGCGCCGGGGACGCTGACATCGGCGTGGGTGCAATGATCATGGGCCTGATTGCCACCGTGGCTTTCATCGGTGTGATGGTGATGAGCTGGGGCTACATGGTACGTCGTCTCAACGACATCAACGCCAGCGGCTGGTTGAGCCTGCTCATGCTGGTGCCGATTGCCAACCTGGTGCTGGGTCTGGTGATGTTGTTCAAACGCGGTAGCGAAGGCAGCAACCAGTACGGCGCCGCTCCGGTCGGCAATTCCGGTGGCGTAAAAGCCGCCTTTGTGATTGTGCTGTTGTTGATGGTGGGCTACTTCGGTGTGCTGTTCCCGCTCACCATGGCCAACTATGCACAGTATGCACAACAGGCCCAGATGCAGCAGATGGATTATTCTGAATACTGATCGCTCGTTACATGCTGAGTGAAGCATGTTGCAGCCGCAGAGCGGCACAAAAAAGGGGCTCCGAAGAGCCCCTTTTTTTATTACCCGACCTGAGCCTTACGGCAGCAGGTGAGAAACGGCGTCACGTTCTTCCGCCAGTTCCTGCTCGGTAGCTTGCATCTTGCCACGGGAGAAGTCGTTGACTTCCAGGCCCTGAACGATAGTCCAGTCGCCGTCTTTGCAGGTGCAGGGGA
>NZ_LWEZ01000089.1:0-978 GCF_001634945.1 Alcanivorax sp. HI0044 | reverse complement strand
ACCGCGGTAAAATCGCCCCAATCTTTTTCGGTACGATTGAAGTCTTGGCTCGCGGCCACTTCGTTTGCGGTCAGCAGGCTCGCATCAGACAGCCGTTGCTGCGGGTCATCCAGCAACGCGCCCAGCAGAATGGAGAAATGGTCCCGTAACCGTTCGATGGTTTCCGGTTTGAATAATGCAGTGGCATAACCGATAAAGCCCTGCAGCTGTTCATCGTCTTCCAGAATATCCAGCGCCAGTTCGAACTGGGCACCAGCGGCACCGGGATCGAATGGGGTAATCACCGCTTCCGGCCACTGGGGCGCAAAGGTCTGGCTGAGCCGCTGATGATTGAATGCCACCTGGAACAAGGGGTGGCGATCCAGGCTTCTGTCTACTCCCAGCGCCTCCACCAGAATCTCGAACGGCAACGCCTGGCGGCCCTGAGCGGCACCGATAAATTGCTGAGTGGCCGCCACCTGTTGCGCAAACGTCTGCGGCTGATGGTATGACGCCGGGATCACCAGCGTATTGATGAAACAGCCCTGCAGGGTTTCCGTCTCCGCCAACAAACGCCNAGCCACCGGCACCCCGACCCGCACCTGAGGCTGGCCACTGTAGCGATGCAGCAGGGTCTGCCAGACACTGAGCAACAGCGTGGACACGGTGGAGCCCAGCTCGCTGGCTCGCTGCTTCAGCTGCACCAATTGCGCATCACTGATCGGCATGGGCAAGCGCGCGCCGCCGCTTGCCTTGCCCGGCAAACCACCTCGTGGATAATCCGTGGACAAGGCCAATGGCTCGCCACCATCGCCGAGCTGTTCGACCCACCACTGGGTTTGAGCACGGGCCTCGTCACTGTCCAGCCATTGCTGTTGCCAGGCCGCATAATCCGCGTACTGAATCGCTGCGGGGTTCGCCGCCAGCGTCTCGCCCTGATGGGCCCGTTGATACAGTTCGCTCAACTCTGTCAGCAACAGCTGCATGGAAACACCATCA
>NZ_LWEZ01000088.1:0-758 GCF_001634945.1 Alcanivorax sp. HI0044 | reverse complement strand
ATGCCTACAGATGCCACCGCCTACCGTTACGGACGATCCTGGCACCCGCCACGAAGCACTTCAATCCGAGTATCTTTCTGCTGCCATAACTCGCTCACCCACTGCTGAATTTCTTCACGGAACACCGGATCGTCCTGATAATCGCTGCGCCACAGGCGGGGTTCCAGCGGGCAGGTGCGCACGTCAACAATCACTTTCTGCACCTTGCCGCTGAGCAAATCCCAGAACCCCGGGGTCTTCCCGTCCGGATAGACCACAGTCACATCCAGCAACGCATCCAGATTATCCCCCAGCGCGGCCAGTACAAATGCCACACCGCCCGCCTTGGGCTTGAGCAAATTCCGGTAAGGGGATTGCTGCGCAGCGTGCTTGGCCGGGGTAAAGCGAGTCCCTTCCAGGAAATTCACCACCGTGACAGGGATACCCTGAAATTTCTCGCAGGCTCGCCGGGTGATTTCCAGATCCTGGCCTTTCAGGTGCGGATTCTTTTTCAGAAACGCCTTGCTGTAGCGCTTCATGAACGGGTAATCCAGCGCCCAGAAAGCCAGCCCGAGAAACGGCACCCAAATCAGTTCTTTCTTCAGGAAAAACTTGAAGTACGGGGTCTTGCGATTAAACGCCTGCACCAGCGCCGGGATATCCACCCAGGACTGATGATTACTGACCACCAGATAGGAAGTGTCCTTGCGCAGGGATTCCACCCCACGAATATCCCAGTGGGTGGGTGTCAGCAGCGCAAAAATCCCCTTGCAGATCTC
>NZ_LWEZ01000087.1:0-1750 GCF_001634945.1 Alcanivorax sp. HI0044 | reverse complement strand
TGGGCCAACGGGCCGCAGCCACCCTGACTGAACTGGGCTATACCCCGCAATACCGCAGCTACCCCATGGAGCACATGGTCTGCCTGGAACAGATTCGGGATATTGGCCAGTGGATTACGCAACGCCTGATGCCGAACGCCTAACGCCTGACAAGGCTGGGCTGGCTCCCTTGCTCAGTTGTGGGAGCCAGCCTGCGGGCGAAGAATTCGGCGGCAGGCCCCATTCACGCTGAATGTCTGATTACGGCTACGCCTAATCAGACCTACTCCTGACCCCTTACTGTGTGTGGGCAAGCTCCCACAGAACACCCCCTTCCTCTCTGCTTTTTTCCGTCATGCATCTGGCATCAAACACCAGCCACAAAAAAAGCCGCGTCCCTCTCGGGGCGCGGCTTTTTTGTGTTGCCTGTCGCGTGACGCGTGCAGCGTCTCTTACAACCAGTACACCGTGATAAACAGGAACAGCCACACCACGTCCACAAAGTGCCAGTACCAGGCACCCGCTTCCCAGGCGAAGTTATTCTCTTCATCGAAGTGCCCCTTGATCACACGCAGCAGGGTCACAAACAGGAAGATGGTACCGATGGTCACGTGTGCACCGTGGAAACCGGTGAGCAGGAAGAACAGGCTACCGTAGATACCCGCATCCAGGGTCAGACCCAGCTCGGTGTAAGCGTGGATGTATTCTTCCACCTGCAGGAACAGGAAGATGATCCCCAGCACCACCGTGGCCGCCTGGAAAGCGATCAGGGTACCGCGCTTGCCTTCCAGCAAGGCGTGGTGAGCAATGGTCAGCGTGATGGACGACACCAGCAGGATAGCCGTGTTGATAGCCGGCAGCCCCCATGCTCCCATGGCCTGGGTGGTATCACCCGCCGGGGTCACGGTTAGCGGCCACATGGCCTGGAAGTTCGGCCACAGCAGTTCGTGGGTCATGGCGTTGCTGCCTTCCCCGGACAACCACGGCAGAATCAACCAGCGAGTGTAGAACATGGCGCCAAAGAAGGCCGCGAAGAACATCACTTCGGAGAAGATGAACCACAGCATGCCCTGACGGTAGGAACCGCCCAGCTGATTACTGTGCAAGCCACCCACAGATTCCTTGATCGTGTCACGCCACCACAGGGCGATCACTATCAGTAACCAGGTCAGACCCAGGAAGAACAGGGGCTTGCCGAAGAAACTGGGCTCCATGTCTGCCATGGTGCTCTGCTGAATGAAGTGCGCACCGCCAATGGCGGTCATGAACAAACCGATGGACGCGGTCAACGGCCAGGGGCTGCTCTCGGGAACGTAATACTTTTCAGTAGCCATTAAAAAATCTCCTCTACAACCGGCTGTTCTAGTTAGCAGCCACGCTGTTGTTTTTACCGGCGACCCGCTCTGTCACATCGAAGATCGTATACGACAGAGTGAATTGATTAATGTGACTGGGAATGTCCGGGTCCAGATAGAAAATCATCGGCATGTTCTTGCGCTCACCTGCCAGCAAGGTCTGCTGATCGAAGCAGAAACACTGCGTCTTGTGCAGGTATCGAGCCGCTTCCCCCGGTGTTACCGACGGGATGCTCTGGGTAATCATGTCCGATGACGTCGGGTTGCTTGCGAAAAAGTGCACCAGCGTAATTTCCCCCGGATGCACCTTGACCCGCTTGGTCTCAGAAGTGAATTCACCACTGATTCCGTCGCCCTTCTGGGTAATGAATTCCACAGTCACGGTACGGTCTGCCACCACATTTTCAGGCGCCTGG
>NZ_LWEZ01000086.1:0-872 GCF_001634945.1 Alcanivorax sp. HI0044 | reverse complement strand
GAGCTTGCCAAGATCCATCTGCGACTGCTGTTCGCCATCCACCAGATAGATAGCAACGTGCGCGGGGACCGGCATCAGGCTACTGTCTGCATCCGGGTGCAGGGGAATTACCTGCATGAGCAAGGGCGTGCGCCCGCAACGCCATACCGGGACGACACCGCCAGTTACCGGGGCATGGACATTGCTGCCATCGAAGGCAGCGGCGAGCAGTCTATCCAGTAGATCTTGTGCGGCCTTGTTCTTTAGACGCAGTTTTCTGGTATGCATGCGAAGAGAGGGTTCTGCACGCAGCATTTCCCAGGCAGACTCGGAGGCGTACACCACCTCTTTGCGAACATTCAGCAACAACATGGCACCGAACCGGCCTTGTTGCTCCAGATAATCCTGCTGTTGTTTACGCTGGTGGATAATTGCTTCAAGCCGAAGAGCGCGGCGAATATGTGGCGTTAGTGCATTAAAGGCATTGGTCTCGTTACGGGTAAAATGGCCCTGCCCGCCGGTACGCTGCATAAACATCTGTATGGTCTGGCCTTCGTGCTGCCAAACCGTTCCGCTGGCACCATGGTGAATATCCAAACCACGGGCCCAATCATTGAAGAACTCGGACCGGTAGAACGTTTTCTGATCGCAGATACCATCCAGAAATGAGGAATAAAATTTACCCGGCGGCAGCGAAGCCAATCCGGGTCGCCAGGGGCAAAGGTTCACATAGTGCTCTACAAACGCCTTGTGAGCACTGGCATCGGTGTTAACCTGCACGCCGTTGAACACTTGGTCGGCATCCTTGTTCATCACCAGGATACGCGCCGAACGACTGCCAGACAGGCTCACCATCCGGTTCAGGAACTCCTGCCAGCCGGATTTTTCGTAAG
>NZ_LWEZ01000085.1:0-543 GCF_001634945.1 Alcanivorax sp. HI0044 | reverse complement strand
GATATCCATCTGTGTTCGTTTGCCTCAATGCGAGTCAATCAGCCGGTGAACTGATCAGCTCTGCCATTACTGTCGTGGCAAAAGCGCCTGTGGGTAGCGTAAATGCCAGCTCCAGGCAGTCTTCCCCTTCCCTTTCCGGGTCTGTATGCCAGACCCACTGCAAGTCCCGTACCGGCAGCCTTGTGCTACGGCGGGCTTCTTCTACCTTGATCTGGCGCAGGCCCTCTATCACCGGGGCGTGGGGCGCCAGGATCTGCTGCTCCAGTTCATTACAGGGGCCAGATGATGCCATGCCGGGCAAGCCGGGCAAAGGGGCGGTGGGGTGCACTTCCCCGCTCGCCACCCGCTCCACCGCCTTGCAATCGTCATCGGCCATGAACAACCCGCGGCTGCCTTCCGGTTGCAAAATATCGCCGGCCTGCACCCGGTTCCAGCAATGGCGACGCACCCGTTCCGCCAATACCTGATTAAACAGATTACTGCGCACGGCGGACAACCACATGCCCCGCAGCGCTTTCTTGCGTGGTGCTTCCCCGCCCAGCA
>NZ_LWEZ01000084.1:0-751 GCF_001634945.1 Alcanivorax sp. HI0044 | reverse complement strand
ACCATGCGCCAGATAATCACCACCCCGATACCCTGTAGAACACCGGCGATGATCAACATGGTGTGACCGGTATCCGTGCGCAGCAGCACATCGGCATACTTCTCGTTAATCAGCATCATGTAGACCGCCATACCCAGCGGCAGCAAGGTAAAGGCGCCGGCGGTGAAACGCGTTTCTGCCGTGGACGCGAGGAACTCGCGACGCAACTCCTGTTGCGAACGCAGGGAGTTCGCCACTTGCTGCAATACCGGACGAATGGAAGAACCAAAACGGGCAGAGGTACGCAAGGCGATGGAAACCAGCACCAGTGAGGGCACCTGATACAAGCGCGCAAAATCGTCAAAGAGTCCGGTGTAATCACGGCCGGATTCCACCGCGCTACGCAGACGGAAGGTCAGTGACGCAAACACCGGCGGCGCATCCTGGAACGATTCCAGCAGTGAGGCTTCCAGAGAACGGCCCGCCCCCATGTAGCGAAGCGTGGAATCCATGATCCCGGGCAAGGATTCAAAAATAGTGCGACGCTGCTGCTGAAAACGAAAACGCCAGTACAACCAGAGGCTGGCAACAATGAACAGCGCCAGCACCGCCGTGGCAATCAGCCCTGAAGAGGCCAGCACCAATGCCAGGATGACAAAAATAACGATCGCCATCAGCGTAAGCTGGGTGCGGGACAGTCGAATATCCGCCCGCAACAACAATCGGTCCAGAGGTCCACTGACCACTCGCGCCTGCCCTGCTTCCTGGCCCA
>NZ_LWEZ01000083.1:0-924 GCF_001634945.1 Alcanivorax sp. HI0044 | reverse complement strand
ATTCCTCGGTAGTTGCCTCGGCATCCAGTTCGCCTTCCTTGAAGATGTTTTTCAGGTGTAAACCGATGGTATCGGCATCTTTCTCAAACAGCTCTGCCATCTGGCCCTGAGACAGCCACAAGGTGTCCTGCTCCAGCCTCACCTCAATGGGACCTTGGTCGCTGCTTTGGTAAATTTCGATCTGTGCGGGCGCGTCCATACGTTTACGTCCCCAAAGCGGTTGTCAGCTGCGCAATGGCCGGAATTTCGACTTTTTCGGCTTCATCCTGAAACATAACGGGCAGTCACGCCAATCAGGCGACTGCGTTCTCCTTGTTATCGACGTTGACTCTGAGCTTGCCGGTGAGCAGGTCTTGCATTAGGGATTTTTTGAGATTTGTGGTTGCGGATAGCTTTTCCGCCTTTCCCAATATGACTCTAGAAATTCTTGCGTGTGCCTCAGCAATCTTCTGTTGCTCGCAAATAGGAGGCAACGGGAGGAGCAATCCCTTCAGGGTTTTAGAGCTTATAGAATCCATCACCCCTCCTTGTGACTCATTTTTGAACTGCTCATGCACCCAATTAGCATAATTTATTTGCCAGCAAATCAACTCAGGAATACATAACTCTTGATCGAAGGTCATTGTCCAAACATGCTTAGAAGACAAAGCCCTGCCGACGCCATCAGGAACAACGCAGCATCTGCCAACAGTTCCCATAATTGTGACCATTACATCCTTTTCTCTGACCGCGTACCGCTTGAGTTCTTCAAACTTTTCTTCTGATACGAATCGCCGAAATTTATTCTCGAACCTTTCAACATGGACGTTATCAATCCCTAGATAAGGGATCCCTTTTTGAACGAGCTCGCTCTTCAGTAGAGAACTGCCAAACGGACCACTTCTCATAGGGTAGTCAACTTTTGCCAACAGGGACTCTAAACCA
>NZ_LWEZ01000082.1:0-1690 GCF_001634945.1 Alcanivorax sp. HI0044 | reverse complement strand
AACCACGAAATCGTGAAAACCAACCCGGCCAACTTTGTCATCGACGGCAAGGGCGGCGACCAATGGCAACTGGGCTTCAACACCCCACAAGACGTGGNACAGGCCCGCGCCATGGAAGACAGCTTCTACGGCTGGGCGGAAAACACCAAGACCGGCGAACGAGTAGACGCCAAAGAATCCGGGCTGATCCTCAATCGCGGCTTCCTGGCCCCGATCACCGGTGAAGAAGTCACCACCGCCAGCACCAACAGCGTGGCCCCCCAGGCCGCAGCGGGTGCCGCCGCCGGCGCCACCGCTGCCAGCGCAAATAAGAGCACCACCGTGGCCCCGGAAGCCAGCTACCTGGACACCCTGAAAGCCCAGTGGAAACAGGCCACCGCAGAAGAACGCCGCGAATTCCTGCAATGGATTGCGGAATAACCGGCCAGCCGATAGCGGAAATGGCGTAACGCCATTTCCGTCATCCGATACGAAGCCGCTGCAGGAACGGAGCGCAGCGAGGCGGCAAAATTTTTAGAGAATGTCAGGTCCACCTATAGAAACCTGTCAGGTTCGGCAAGTCCTGATCGCCCTTTGGGCAATTCCTTGCTTCGCAAGGTTCGCGCCCTGGAAGGGCACTCCTACAGCAACCTTGTAGATAACGTTGTCGCCCGCCGCTCACTCCCCTTGAATGGTCGCCACGACCCGCCGTGCACCACCGTGGTCGCGGTGCTCGCACAGATAAATGCCCTGCCAGGTCCCCAGCGCCAGCCGCCCGGCCCGGATCGGGATTGTCAGCGACGGGCCGATAAGTACGCTCTTGATATGCGCGGGCATATCATCCGGCCCTTCCAGGGTATGCTCATAGTACGGCGCGTTCTCCGGCACCATCACATTCAGGTGTCGCTCCAGATCCCCGCGCACATCCGGGTCAGCATTTTCATTGATGGTCAGCGAGGCGGAGGTATGCTGAATAAACAGATGCAGCAAGCCCACCTCTATCTCCGCCAGCACCGGCAAGGCAGTTACCACCTCCCGCGTTACCAGATGGCAACCGCGCCGTTGCGCCGGCAACGTGACAATGTCCTGAAACCACATCTTCGTCCCCTTTAGACCTTGGCCCCTAATGCCGAACACGGCAGACTCGACGGTCTGTATTTTTACCGCACAGCATTCAAGGGGTATGCATGAAACTCAAAGGCCAGACCATTGTACTCACCGGCGCCTCCAGTGGCATCGGCGCGGAAGCGGCCAGGATCATGGCAAGAAAAGGCGCCACGCTGTGCCTGGTGGCACGCCGGGAAGAGCAGCTTCGCGAGGTTCAGCAAACCATTCAGGAACAGGGCGGCACCGCCTTTATCTACCCCTGCGACCTCAGCGACAACACGGCCATTGAAGCCTGCGCGGCACGTATTCTTGAGGATCACCCCCGTATTGATGCGCTGGTGAATAACGCCGCTCATTCCATTCGCCGCCCCATCGAGCAATCTTTCGACCGCCTGCACGATTACCAGCGCACCATACAGCTGAACTATATCGGCGCCGTGGCCATGACCCTGCAATTCCTGCCCCGCTTTGCGCAGCAGGGCCACGGCCATGTGGTGAATATTTCCAGCCTGTCCACGCAGATTCCCATTCCGCTGTTTTCCGCCTACCTGGCCAGCAAGAGCGCACTGGAATCCTTCACCCGCTCGCTGGAAGCGGAGATGGG
>NZ_LWEZ01000081.1:0-774 GCF_001634945.1 Alcanivorax sp. HI0044 | reverse complement strand
TTCGCTGAAAACACGAATTATTACCGGGCTTTTTCTGGTGGCACTGTATGGCCTGATGGCTATCGCAACGGCACTCACCCTGCCCACTAGTGACATCACCTTCCAACAGAAGGCCGAGCAGCTTGTCGCGGATATTCCTGGCACGGGCGAGATTCTTCTCACGGCGTTCAGCAATGGCCGATCCTCACGTCCTGCCGCCCCCTTCCTGCTACTGGAAGAGCCTGATGTTCTGCCTCACTACACCGAGCTCAATGTGTTTTTCGAAACTCACCGCGAGCTATCCCAATGGCTTTCCGATGGCCAGCTGATGCTGGTGGATGATGCGGGCAACACTTATCCCGTACAGTTACAGCAACGGCACCTGACCCAACTCCCCGGCCTTTTCTGGTTACAGCTGGTCTGCGGATTGGCTGGCATGGTGATTTGCATTCTTGTCTGGGTACCAGCAAAACACGAGGTGGCCATTACCTCATTTGCGGTAACAGGCCTGAGTTATGTGCTTTTTTCCTCGGCTGCCGCCATTTACAGCACTCGCGATTTCTTCATCTCCGGCACGTTGTTCGCCTGGCTTTCAGGGCTTAACCATCTAGGCGCCTTGTTGTTTTCTGCCTCTCTCGCCGCCTTCTTGTGGAACTACCCGCGCCAGTTCCCTTCACGTTGGCTCACCACAGGGTTTTATCTGGCATTTTGCGTAGCCATTGTCATCGATCAAACTCAACAGGTGGCCAGCCCTGTTGACGGTTTCCATTCCTGGGTAATGGCAATCTTTCTGGC
>NZ_LWEZ01000080.1:0-3868 GCF_001634945.1 Alcanivorax sp. HI0044 | reverse complement strand
TCTGAGGAATGGGCTTTTTCAATGCCTGCCACGTGACGGGCATATTCGATCACCGCCAGCTGCATACCCAGACAGATGCCCAGATATGGCACCTTGTTCTCGCGGGCATAACGGATTGCGGCAATCTTGCCTTCGGTCCCCCGGTCACCAAAACCACCGGGCACCAGAATGGCATCCAGGCTTTCCAGCACACCGGTGCCGTCGCGCTCGATATCTTCCGCATCCAGATAGAGGATATTGACCTTGGCGCGGTTGCTGATACCCGCATGGATCAACGCTTCGTTAAGTGACTTGTAGGCATCGACCAGTTCGATGTACTTGCCCACCATACCGATGGTGACTTCGTTTTCCGGGTTCAGTTGTGCTTCCACCACACGATCCCATTCGCCAAGATCCGGTTCGGGCAGATCCAGGCCAAACTTTTCCACCACGATGGCGTCCAGGCCCTGCTCGTGCATGCCACGGGGCACCTGGTAAATGGTCTTGCAGTCCGGGGAGGAAATCACCGCCCGGGCTTCCACATTGGTAAACAGGGCAATTTTTTCCCGGGCGCTCTGCGGAATCGGGTCATCCGCACGGCACACCAAAATGTCTGGCTGCAGCCCGATGGAACGCAGCTCTTTCACGGAGTGCTGGGTGGGCTTGGTTTTGATTTCCCCGGCGGTGGCGATGTACGGCACCAGCGTCAGGTGCACCAACAGGGACTGGCTGGAGCCCAGCTCCACGCGCATCTGCCGGGCCGCTTCCAGGAAAGGCAGCGATTCGATATCGCCCGCAGTACCACCAATTTCCACGATGGCCACATCCGCATCACCCGCGCCTTCGCGGATCTTCAGTTTGATCTCATCGGTGATATGGGGGATCACCTGGACGGTGGCGCCCAGGTATTCACCGCGGCGCTCTTTATCCAGCACATGCTGATAGACACGGCCGGTGGTAAAGCTGTTGCGGCGGTTCAGGCGGGTGCGAATAAAACGCTCGTAATGACCCAGATCCAGGTCGGTTTCGGCGCCGTCTTCGGTCACGAACACCTCACCGTGCTGGTAAGGGCTCATGGTGCCGGGATCCACATTGATGTAGGGATCCATTTTAATCAGGGTGACCTTGAGGCCGCGAGCTTCCAACAGGGTGGCCAGGGACGCGGAGGTAATCCCCTTCCCCAGAGACGACACCACACCGCCGGTGACAAAGATGAAACGAGACATGCACTCACCAGATCGCTAGTGGGTTGATAGCACCATCGTCAGTGTGTACCGGCCCCCATAAAAAAAACACCCTGCACGTTACAGACGGGCAAGGAGCTTTCGTAAATCGGGTTGGCCAGCTTCGCAAGAGACGATTGAACACCTGAAAATTCAGGAGCTTGCGCTACATCAGGACGGGAGAAAATGTTAACAGAAGCCGCCCCGTGCCTCAATCGGAATCGCTCCCGAAAGCGTAAAAAGGTGGTGATACCCAAACCGTACAGGCATCGGCTACGCCGAATTGCGCACTGCCTGTAAATGGTTGGCCAAGCGGCTGAGAGAGCAGCAAGGCTCAGGGACCGATCCACTCTTGCGCCCCACCGAGCTCGGAGGCAGGGAGCCCGAGATCAGCCTCAGGGCTTCTCACATGCCGCCAGCACATCGGCAAAAGGCGCATCGATCAGCGATGCAAACTCGGAATGCCGGCCCAGACGGGCACGGCTGGCTCGGGGGCTGCTGATACCACAAAGAAAGCGCGCCAGTTGCCGGGGCGTGGCCAGCGCCCCATGCCCTTCCTGTCTCACTGCCTGAATCACCGCCGCGTCAGGCACACGGCGATGGCGTGCCGTCATGGGCCAATGCTCGCCCTTGCAATGGCTGCACTGCCCACAGGGTTCGGGCAAGCGTTCGCCAAAATAGCTCACCAGGGCCTGCTGGTAACAGCCCTTGCCCTCAGCCCAGTCACACACTTGCTGCAGCCGCTGGATATCCCGTTGTTCGCGCACGCCAAACTGCTCTTCCATTCTGGCGGTCAGCGCCTGAGGCTCCTGCGGGCGCTGCAACATCCGGTATCCCTGGCGCACCCCGGCCACACGCAGCTCAATCATCCCCTGCTGTTCCAGATAACCCAGCGCCTTGAGGATGCGAAGCCGGTCAACCTGCAGCTCTGCGGCAGCATCAATGGGCTTCAGGGTCAGCCAGGTGCGCCCTTGCTTCCCGGTCGCGAAGACCCGCTGCAGGAAGTCGGCTCTTTCATCATTGAATTGACTAATCACGTCATCCCGGGACGTCCGGAAAGCCAGCTTGTACTCCGTATAAAATGGCGCCGTGGCGCGAACCACCCCTTCCAGCTCCAGATAGGTCAGCAGTGTGTTGATCACCAGAGGACGCACATCGAACTGCCCGGATAATTCATGCACAGACAGGTCGAATTGCTCGGGCCGGGCCACCAGCCAGTTGATCAACCCCGCAAGCGATGCGCCGTCCGGGGTATCCCCGTAACTGAAATTCTCCAATACGGTCAGATCGTCCGAACCGGCCAGCAATACACACTCGGAGGGTTTGCCATCCCGCCCTGCCCGGCCGATTTCCTGCATGTAGTTTTCCAGGGACTTGGGCAGGTTGTAGTGATAAATCGCGCGAATATCGGCCTTGTCGATGCCCATGCCGAACGCGATGGTGGCAACGACAATATTCCCCTGCCCAGCCATAAAAGTTTCCTGCACCCGGTGGCGCTCGTCATCCTTCAGCCCCGCATGATATGCCTGCGCCGGCAGCCCCTGCGCCTGCAGGAACCCGGCCACCTGTTCGGCGGTTTTCTGCAAAGTGACATAAACGATGGCCGGCTCCGATGGCCGGGACTGCAATGCCGCCAACAATGCCTGATCCCGTTCGGAGGTATTGTGGGGCCGAATATTCAGCGCCAGATTGGGGCGGAAAAAGCCAGTCTGAACATGATCTTCCCGGGCAATGGAAAAACTGTCGCAGATCTGCTTCGCCACCTGGGGAGTGGCCGTCGCGGTCAGTGCCAACACCCTGCCCACATTGAGATCGCCGGCAAGCTGCGCCAACTTTAGATAATCCGGGCGAAAATTATGCCCCCATTCTGAAACACAGTGCGCTTCATCCACCGCCATCATGCTGATCGACAGCCGCTTCAAACGCGCCAGAAACCGCTCATTGGCCAGGCGCTCCGGCGCCACGTACAACAGCTTGATACTGCCGTCATCCAGCCCTCGGTAGACACTCTGTAATTGCTCTGCATCCACGCTGGAATCCAGCCGCGCGGCAGTAATACCCAGCCGGTGAAGCTGATCCACCTGGTCTTTCATCAATGCAATCAGCGGCGACACCACCAGGGTCACACCACTGAACATCAACGCCGGCAATTGGTAACACAGGCTTTTACCGCCGCCAGTGGGAAACACCGCCAGCGCCGAACGCCCGGCCAGCAATGCGTCGATAACTGCCTGCTGCCCGGGGCGAAAGGCCTGAAGCTGAAAGGTCTGCTGCAAATGTTGCTGAAGGGCCTGCATGGCACTCCCTTTTCGGCTGGGGTTGAAGACGCAAGAGATTCGGGATCAGTCAGCGCAAGTCTGGCAGAGGAGGAATACTGAAACGAGCAGGCGTTTCGTATTTTACTGTGCGCCAGAACGGACAACTCCCGGCGCCGGGATTACATGCGGGAAGGCTTGCTAGTGTGACATTGCGGTTGAAGGTAACAAATACCAGCGCTCACTATTGTCACTGTCTTCACCATCGGCCAGCCCCACCAACGGCACACTCACCACATCCCCATCACGGAACAGCAATGGCCACTGCCGCCGCTGCCAGGGCGGCAGTGGCCATTGCTGTTCCGTGATGGGGATGTGGTGAGTGTGCCGTTGGTGGGGCTGGCCGATGGT
>NZ_LWEZ01000079.1:0-1777 GCF_001634945.1 Alcanivorax sp. HI0044 | reverse complement strand
CAGCAGTGAAGACACCAACTTCAGTACCGTGCCGCCGCAGGACAGTTGGGCCCTGTCTGATAACCCGGCCTATGTGCATTACTGCCCCAATGAAACCATTGGCGGCCTGGAATACAGCTTTGTACCGGCGGTGGGCGACACCCCGCTGGTGGCAGACATGAGCTCTACCATCCTGTCCCGGCCAGTGGATGTGAACCAGTACGGGCTGATTTATGCCGGTGCCCAGAAGAATATTGGCCCGGCCGGCCTGACTCTGGTCATCGTTCGCAAGGACCTGCTTGGCAAGGCCGGCGCCAATGTGCCCGCCATGCTCAATTACCAGATCCATGCCGACAACGGCAGCATGTACAACACCCCACCCACCTATGCCTGGTACCTGTCAGGCCTGGTGTTCTCCTGGCTGAAAAAGCAGGGCGGCGTGGGCAACATGGGCGAAATTAACCAGCGCAAGGCGGAAAAGCTGTATGGTTTTATTGATAACAGTGGCCTGTACAGCAATCCGGTAGAGGTCATCAGTCGCAGCCGCATGAATGTCCCTTTTGTGCTGGCAGACGATCGGCTTGATAAACCCTTTCTGGATCAGGCGCAGGCAGCTGGCCTGCTGAATCTCAAAGGCCACCGCAGCGTGGGTGGCATGCGCGCCAGCATCTATAACGCGGTGCCGGAAGCGGCGGTGGATGCGCTTATTGCCTTTATGGCAGAGTTTGAGAAAAAGAACGCCTAGACGCCTCACGCACCATGCACCACGCCATGCCTGGCAGGGTTGCAGTAACGGGAAGCGCAGTGAATTGTTTGAAAAGGTGGGTAGGACAATGAATTTGAACGGTTGGCGCCAGATCGTAACCAACGCTCCCACGCCTGTTCGCGTGTTGCGTGAAGCGTGCAGCGTGCTTGCGAGGGCAATATGACCGATTCCCTGGACAACTTGCGTAACCAGATCGATGAGCTGGATCAAAAACTTCAGGACCTGCTCAACGAGCGCGCCACCCTGGCCCATAAAGTGGCCGAGGTGAAAACGGCCACCGATCCCAACCCGGTTTTCTACCGGCCTGAGCGTGAAGCCCAGGTGCTGCGTCGGGTGAAAGAGCGTAACCAGGGGCCGCTGGATGGCGAAACCATGGCACGCTTTTTCCGGGAAGTGATGAGTGCCTGCCTGGCACTGGAACAGCGCATGAAGGTGGCGTTTCTGGGACCGGAAGGCACCTTTACCCAGCAGGCCGCGCTTAAGCATTTTGGTCATGCAGTGGAGAGTCTGCCGCTGGGTGCCATCGATGAAGTGTTCCGTGAAGTGGAATCCGGTGCTGCCAACTACGGCGTGGTGCCAGTAGAAAACTCCACTGAAGGGGTGGTGAACCACACCCTGGACACCTTCATGACCTCCAGTCTTAAAATCTGTGGGGAAGTAGAGCTGCGCATTCACCATCACCTGCTGGCCGGTGAGCATACTCGCCAGGACAAGGTGACCCGTGTGTACTCCCATCAGCAAACGCTGGCCCAGTGTCGTCAGTGGCTGGACGCCCACATGCCCGGCGTGGAGCGGATCGCGGTCAGCTCCAATGCCGAAGCGGCCCGCCGCTTGAAAGACGAGTGGAATGCCCTGGCCATTGCCGGGGAAATGGCGGAAGAGTTGTATGGCCTCATTGCCGTACAACGCAACATTGAAGACCGCCCGGACAACACCACCCGTTTCATTATCATCGGTCGCCAGGACACGCCGGCCTCCGGCTGCGACAAGACCAGCCTGATGATCAGTGGCAAAAATCGCCCGGGGTTGTTG
>NZ_LWEZ01000078.1:0-563 GCF_001634945.1 Alcanivorax sp. HI0044 | reverse complement strand
CATCAAGTTCGCCTGGGAATTCCTGACGGGCACCTTGGGGCTGCCTGAAGAGCGCCTGTGGATCACCGTGCATGTGTCCGATGATGAAGCGGCGGATATCTGGCTCAAGGAAATGGGCGTCAGCGCTGAACGCTTCTCGCGCCTGGACGAGGACAACTTCTGGCAGATGGGCGATACCGGCCCGTGCGGTCCCTGTTCCGAGATTTTCTACGACCATGGGGCCGATGTGCCCGGTGGTCCTCCCGGTTCCGAGAATGATGATCTGGATCGCTATATCGAGATATGGAACCTGGTGTTCATGCAATACGACCGCCAGCCGGATGGTGAGTTACTGCCGTTGCCCAAGCCCAGTGTGGATACCGGCATGGGCCTGGAGCGTATTGCTGCAGTCTTGCAGGGCGTACATTCTAACTACGAAATTGACCTGTTCCAGGCGCTGCTGAAAGCGGCGGCCACGGCTACCGGCTGCACCGATTTGGAAGAAAAGTCCCTGCGGGTGATTGCCGACCATATCCGTTCCGCCAGCTTCCTGATCTGTGACGGGGTGATACCGTCCAATGAAG
>NZ_LWEZ01000077.1:0-962 GCF_001634945.1 Alcanivorax sp. HI0044 | reverse complement strand
CAAAACTGAGAATGGACGAGGGCACCCCGCCATCCATGTATTGCTGCGCCAATGCATAATCCTTGTCGGTTTCCAGGCCGGCAAAATTCACCCAGCTCACCTTGGCATGGTCGCGCAGGTACGCAGCCACTTTCATGGCATTCTCGCAATGGCGTTCCATGCGCAGGCTCAGGGTTTCAATGCCCTGCATAATCAGGAACGCATTCATCGGTGACAACGCGGCACCCATATTGCGCAAGGGCACAACCCGGGCACGACCAATGAACGCGGCCTCACCCATGGCCTCTACGTACACCACACCGTGATAGCTGGGATCCGGTTCATTGAACTGCGGGAAACGCGGGTTATCTTTCCAGGGGAATTTGCCGGAATCCACGATGGCGCCAGCAATGGTGGTGCCGTGGCCGCCCATGTATTTCGTCAATGAGTGCACCACAATATCAGCGCCGTGTTCAAAAGGCCGGCACAATGCTGGCGTCGCCACCGTATTATCCACCACCAGCGGCACGCCTGCGTCATGGGCCACCTTGGCTAACGCAGCCATATCCACCACGTTGCCCGCCGGGTTACCGATGGATTCGCAAAACACCATCCTGGTTTTTTCATCAATGGCATCCGCAATCGCCTGGGGATTGCGGCCATCGGCCATGCGCACCTCAATGCCCTGATTCGGCAAGGTATGCGCGAACAAGTTATAGGTACCGCCATAAAGCTGACTGGTGGAAACAATATTGTCCCCCGCTTTGGCCAGCGTCTGAATGGTTGCGGTGATCGCCGCCATACCTGACGCCATGGCCAACGCACCGATGCCGCCCTCCAGTTGCGCAACGCGCTCTTCAAGCACCGCGTTGGTCGGATTCATTATGCGACTGTAGATATTACCCGGCACTTTGAGATCAAAAAGATCCGCCCCATGCTGGGTATCATCAAAGTAGTAGCTGGTAGTCTGGTACATGGGCACG
>NZ_LWEZ01000076.1:0-1200 GCF_001634945.1 Alcanivorax sp. HI0044 | reverse complement strand
GGTGGAGCTGTCGCCCTGCTGAAAATGGTCGAAGAGTCGGCGCTGCTGCTCTTCGGTAATGCCAATGCCGCTGTCGTGCACCTCAAACAAGGCGTAATCCGCGTTGTCCGAATCCCGCTGTACCCGCACGGTGATGGTGCCGTTGTCGGTGAATTTCACCGCGTTGCTGATCAGGTTTACCAGAATTTGTCGCAGCCGCACCGGGTCGCCCATGCAGCGTTCGCCCACGTGGGGAGCAATGTCGAGTGTCAGGGTGTTGGAGTGAACGTGTGCCTTGTGCTGGAACAGGGCCAGGGATTCATTGATCAGGTTGAACAGGTTGAAGCTGGTTTGCTCGATGGGCATTTTGCCCGCTTCGATGCGGGAATAATCGAGGATGTCATTAATCAGGTTCAGCAGGCTGTTCCCGGACTGTTCAATCACGTTCAGATTGTGGCGTTGATCATCATCCAGGGAGGCTCCCTTGAGCATGTCCACGGTGCCGATAATACCGTTCAGTGGTGTGCGAATTTCGTGGCTCATTACCGCCAGAAATTCGCTGCGGGCGCTGAGCGCGGCATTCAGCTCCCCGGTGCGCTCGGTGACGCGCTGTTCCAGCACTTCGTTGGCTTCGCGTTGAATACGGACATTCTCGCTTTTCAGTACGGTCATGCGATGCGCCAGCGCAAAGGACAGCAGCAGTGCTTCGGTAAAGGTGCCCAGCTGCATGACGTTTTCCAGTATCCAGCCGCCGTCGATAAGCTGAAAGGTTTTTAGTATGTATGCCGTGGTGGCCAGTGCGACGGCGGTAAATGCCAGCAGAAAATACCTTGCAGGACTGTAGCCCTGCCGGATCAGGCAGATAGACAACGCAATGGCGATAAATGGCCAGGGAAGAACAACGGCGGTACTCGCCTGAATGAAGAAATGAAAATTCACCAGGGTTAGCGGCGCAGTGAGAATCAACACGCTGGCGGCGGCCACCAGCCAGCGATTGATGGCCGGTGCGCGTTTTTTGAGTTCCAGGAACTGGCAGGTAAACAGAATCGAAAACGCCAGTGTCAGCAGATTCAGAACCGGTAATGAGTAATGGTTCCACAGTGTGGCCTGGGGCCAGAGCCACTGATAGCTCAGCCCTTCGCGGGTGAACAGGTTCAGGGTGAACGTGCCCAGATAGAGAACATAAAGCAGGTAGCTACGGTCCCGGATGGAGACAAATAT
>NZ_LWEZ01000075.1:0-767 GCF_001634945.1 Alcanivorax sp. HI0044 | reverse complement strand
AAATGAATAGGAATACAACGAGGACGGCACATCACAACCACAGCCCGGGTAGGTATTTTCCCGCCAGGTGCCGCCCACGCGGTCTGCCCTCTCGATAATCTTGAAATCGTTATAGCCTTCCTTTTTCAGCTTGATCGCTGCGGCGATACCGGAAATGCCGGCACCGACGATAAAGGAATCATAAATTTTTTCTGCCGGCGCCTTGCGCGCCGTGGTCTTGGTCTTTTTTGCAGCGGCCATGGTTATGCCCCCTTGTTACTGACAAAGCGATAAGAGAAACCCAGGAACTTGGCGTAAAAGTTCGGCGACGCCCGCTTCATCATCCAGAACAACTTCGCATCCACCTGAGGCGTGGTGTACAGCTCGCCCTTGTCCAGACGGTTCAGGGTCAGCTTGGCCACATCGTCACTGGTGGTCATGGCGTAGTTCATCAACGCATGGTCCGCCAGCTTGGAGTAACGGCCGGGGATGCGGCCATTCTTGATAATGTTGGTCGGCACCAGCGTCGGGCACAGCACATTCACGCGAATGTTGTCCCTGGCCAATTCCGAGAACAGGGTTTCGGACAAGGCGCGCACACCGGCCTTGGTCACGTTATAGGCACTCATTTCCGGTGCCGCCGTGTACGATGCCGCAGACGCCACATTGATAATGGCGCCATGCCCCTGTTTCTTGAAACCGGGCACAAAGTAGTGGCAGCCATTGATCACGCCCCACAGGTTCACGTGCATGCACCACTTCCAGTCATCCAGGCTCAGCTCATCGAA
>NZ_LWEZ01000074.1:0-1097 GCF_001634945.1 Alcanivorax sp. HI0044 | reverse complement strand
ACGACGATAGCGTCAAACGTAATAGTGCGAATGGACATGGATTACGCCCCTCCCCAGATCAGAACCAGACCCCAAAGCAGGTACACAACCAACGCCAGTGCAATTGCCAGCTGGGCAATCAGGCGAACGCCGGTGGCGGCTTTACCAAAGGTCAGGCTGGTCAGGTAGTCCGTGGTTACGCCCCACAGGCCTACCCAGGTGTGTGCAGCGACAGAAATTACCAGCAGGGTGTTGGCTATCTGCATGCAGATAGATCCCATGAAGGCTTTCCAGCTGCCATAATCCAGATCACCGGCGGTGATCAAATAACCCAGCATGCCGATCATGTATACACCGATGATGACAGCTGATACTCGCTGAATGAGCCAGTCATACAGGCCGTTACGGCCCAGGCTCGTTACACTGGTTACCATATCCAGACTCCTGTCAGCAGAATCAATACCGCAGAGATGATGAAGGCCAACTTGGCGCCACGACGGCCGCCTTCCAGGCTTTCACCAACACCGGTGTCCATAATCAGGTGACGAATGCCCGCCACCAGGTGGTATAGCAATACAGACAGGATGCCCCATACCACCAGCTTCACCAGCAGTGAGGTCATCATCAGTTCTTTCAGGTCCGCAAAGCTCTCGGGAGACGCCAGGGAGCGATCCAGCATCCACAGCAGAATCGGCAACGCCAAAAAGATGGCAACGCCGGTTACACGGTGGGTGATAGATGCTATAGCCGTGACCGGGAACTTGATCGTGCTCAGATCGAGGTTAACGGGTCGCTTATCGTTCACGGTAGCCTACTTATAGCCGGGCCTCTGTATTAGAGGCGGTTGTCGGGAACTTGGCAGAGTCATTGAGATCAGAACGTGNAGACTGATCTTAATAATCTGCCCGGGCCGGGGTGGGCCCGTGTGAAACCCCCAGCAGGAGGTTTCTGCCGGGCGGGAGTATATCGCCGCGACTTACGCAAAACAAACGCTCCAGGTGACAATTATTCTTCACTTACCGGCTAACGCGTTGATTTACAATGATGCACCTGATGTGAACGCCGTGAATTTGTGTTGCACCATGCTGAGGCAAAACGACCATTCAGGCGTAACAAGC
>NZ_LWEZ01000073.1:0-851 GCF_001634945.1 Alcanivorax sp. HI0044 | reverse complement strand
CCGCACCCCGGTGTTGTTTGCGACCCAGCGTGATGATGAATCATCGATTGTTGGCGCGCTCTCCCAGGGGGCGGATGACTACATGGTGAAACCGACCAAGCAAGCGGAATTGCTGGCCCGTATCAGCGCTCTCGGGCGCCGGGCAGGGGTATCGGAAATGGATGAAGAAACAGCCCTGAGTGTGGGCCCCTGGACCGTGGATCGGTCCCGACGTCAGATCCTGCTGGATGAAGACGCGATTAAACTGACAGACAAGGATTACGAGCTGGCCTGCTATCTGTTCCAGAACGTGGGCAAGCTGATGAGCCGAGCGCACCTGTTGGAGAAGGTTTGGGGTATCATGACGCCGATCGAATCGCGCACGGTTGACGTGCATATCAGCCGGATTCGACGTAGCCTTCATATTCGCCCTGAACGGGGTTACCGAATCAAAACGGTGTACCAGCACGGTTATCGTCTGGAGCCGATCGAAGAATAAAATCATGAACAGGTTCTGAGGACACATCTATGAGGGTCTGGTTGAGCACGGCTATGATGCTGTGCCTGCTATCAACGGCCTGGGCCGGGGATGACTGGCATTACACCTTGCGCCCTGGCGATTCTCTCTGGAAAGTCTGTCAACAGTTTGCCCAGTCGCCGCAAACCTGCTGGGGCGAACTGGCTCGCCATAACGGGCTCGACAACCCTCACTCCCTGCGTCCCGGTAATACCCTGAAGGTGCCGATTAGCTGGCTTAAAGAAAAACCCATTCCGGCCACTGTGGATGCGATTACCGGTGAGGTAATGCTGTATCCGGCCAGGGGAGGGGAGCCCCGTCAGCTGCAAAACGGTGATGCGGTGGCGTTTGGCGA
>NZ_LWEZ01000072.1:0-733 GCF_001634945.1 Alcanivorax sp. HI0044 | reverse complement strand
CTGTTCATTAGCTTCTCTGCCACCCTGTATCCTTCCTGGCGCGCTAGCCGGGTACAACCTGCGGAGGCGCTGCGTTATGAATGATTCGACGCCTGTCCTGCATGCGCAAACGTTGGTGAAAGCCTACGAAGAGGGCAATAACGAACTGGAAGTGCTCAAGGGTGTGGACCTGACTGTGTACAAGGCGATATCCTGGCGATTATCGGTGCGTCCGGTTCGGGGAAATCGACCTTGCTGAATCTGCTCGGCGGGCTGGACCACGCTACCCGTGGCTCGGTTTCTATCGCTGGCACTTCGCTGACAGCACTGAATGATCGGGAAACCGGGCGGCTGCGCAACCGTTACCTGGGGTTCGTTTACCAGTTTCACCATCTGTTGCCGGAATTTACCGCGCTGGAAAATGTGGCCATGCCGCTGTTGATCCGTGGCGAAAAGCCGGCGGATTGTCAGGCCCGGGCCGCCGCGATTCTGGAGCGGGTGGGGCTTGAGCATCGTCTCAAGCACAAGCCTTCCGCGCTGAGTGGCGGCGAGCGTCAGCGGGTGGCCATTGCCCGTGCGCTGGTGACCGAGCCGGCACTGGTAATGGCGGATGAGCCCACCGGGAATCTGGATGAGCGCACTGCTGCACAAGTGCAGGCGCTAATGATCGAGTTGAATGAGAATCTGGGTACGGCGTTCATGATCGTGACCCATGACCGGGAGTTTGCCTCCCGCTGCCCGCAGCAATATGAGC